>JAUVON010000023.1 GCA_030599175.1 Desulfobulbaceae bacterium
CATGTTCATATGGATCATGACAACTGCCTTGAGGTTATTGTGGTCAAAGGCAAGGCAAAAGATGTACAGGAACTTGCCAATCAACTCACAGCCCTGAAGGGGGTCCGTGACGGTCACCTTGCCATGAGCAGTACGGGAAAGGCACTCCACTGAAATGAAAAATATCCCTTTCGTTTCCATCCACGGCGGCCATAGCGGTCAATTCTGCAGCCATGCGGCAAACAGTCTTGAAGAAATTGTCCAGCTCTATATTGAAAAGCAGTTTTCCTGGGTCGGCATCACCGAACACACTCCTACAAGCAGCGAAGCCCTGCTCTATCCCGAAGAAATAGCGGCTGGTCTGACTCCTGAACTGCTCCTTGATCGTTTTGGTGAGTATATGCTGGAATGCCGTCGGTTACAAAACAGATACCAAAATGAAATCCAAGTTTTCGCAGCAATGGAAATTGAAACATACAGTGGCTATGAACAGTTCGTCCCCTACCTGATTCACAGGTTTCAGCCGGATTATATCATCGGATCGGTTCATTTTGTGAATGATATGTCGTTTGATTATTCCCCATCAAAATATAACAGCACCGTGGAGAGTGTTGGAGGAAGAGACGAACTCTATTGCCTCTATTTTGATCAGCAGTATGAAATGATCAAGCTCCTCAAACCGTCGGTTATTGGACATTTTGATCTTATACGCATCTTTGATAATGAGTATAAAGACCGACTCCTGAAGCCAGAAATAGTGCAGCGAATAAAAAGAAATCTGACGCTCATTAAAAATCTTGATCTGATCATGGATTTCAACCTTCGCTCCATGGCCAAAGGAGCTGATGAGCCTTATATCTCCAATTCAATACTCAAGATGGCATATGATCTTGAGATCGCCGTGGTTCCGGGCGATGACTCCCATGGACTGAACTCTGTCGGTGATTTTCTGGCTGAAGGAATTGAAATTCTGACAAATCTTGGTTTTGACACCAACTGGCGAAAGCCGAAACTACTGCGGTATTAAAAGACGATTTTTCATCATCCACTGCGGCAGAAGTCAATATGAATAAACCCAAAAGAAGTGGGCTCAAAAGGATCATGTGGGCTGGTTTTTACTCATATCGCGGCATCTTCGCTGCCTGGAGACACGAGACTGCATTTCGCCAGGAACTGGTGTTAACCCTCTTTATGCTGCCGTTTGCGTTCTGGCTTGGAGAAACCGTAGAACAACAGATACTGCTCATTGCCCCATGTTTCTTAGTTCTTATCGTTGAATTGATTAATTCCGCCATTGAAGCAGTCGTCGATCGCATCGGATCTGAAATGCATGAGCTCTCGGGACGAGCAAAAGATTTGGGTTCTGCTGCGGTATTGCTCAGCCTGCTATTGGTTGTCCTGAGTTGGGGACTAATTGCCTGGCATCGATTTGGGTGAGAGGTATTTCTTTCTGACTTATCATAGCAAATACACTCTGATATTTACTTTTTCCCGCTGCTGCAGGTTTCGGTCACTGACGAAAGAAAGTAAACAGTTTCTGATCGAGATAGAAGCATTATGAATATTCTTGACGATCAATTTGGTCAAGCAATTCGGTCAACGCAAACAAAAAAACACTGTAACCAGTTAAGATTACAGTGCTTATTGTTGCATGGTGCCGAAGGCCGGAGTCGAACCGGCACGGGCTAGCCCACACGCCCCTCAAGCGTGCGCGTCTACCAATTCCACCACTTCGGCACACATATAAATATAGTTTTACTGTGCTGCGCCCTCTTTTGAAGATTGCCCCTCAGTAACCGGGATCTCCATACCTTTATCTTCCTTGGCCAAAGGTTTAGCGACCTCCTGGACAGGTTGTTCCGCTGTCACTCCGCTCATTACAGAAGATGTGCTGGACTGGGACGACATATACGCTAATGTAACCGAGGTTAACATAAAAATTACAGCTACAGCAGTTGTAATTTTATTCAGTAACGGCAGAGGTCCTTCCGTACCAAAAAGTGACTGACTGGACCCACCAAATGTAGCGCCTATATCCGCACCTTTACCATGCTGGAGCAATACTATACCGACCAGAAAAAAGCAGACGACAACGTGTACAATTGTAAGTATATTCTGCATAAACCTCAACTACCAGGTTAGTGCCTTACTCCATAAAAGCTGTTATAAAAAACTAAAAAAACAGGAGAGGCTTTAAGTTAGTTTTCAAAATTAATAATACGCCCGAACGAATCCCCGTCCAGGGCAGCACCACCAACGAGAGCACCATCTATATCAGGCTGAGCCATCAGCTCATCAACATTAGCAGGCTTAACCGAGCCACCATACAGTATTCTTGTTTGCTCGGCAATATTTTTTTCATATATTTGTCCAATAAGTTTCCTGAGATAAGCGTGAACCTCCTGCGCCTGTTCTTTGCTGGCTGTTTTTCCAGTGCCAATTGCCCAGACAGGTTCATAGGCTATAACGATTTTTTCCATATCAGCACTTTCAACGCCTGCCAATCCTTTCCGGATCTGCCGTTCCAGCACAACAAAAGTTTTTTCCGCCTCTCTCTCCTCAAGGGTTTCCCCGATGCAGAGGATTGTCAAAAGATCAAAGGAAAGTGCGCCCTTTACTCTTCTATTGACAAGCTCATCTGTCTCCATAAAAATCTGGCGACGTTCAGAATGTCCCACTATCGCAGCACTTCCGCCCGCATCCTTTAGCATAAGCGGTGATATCTCACCGGTGAACGCACCCTCTTTCTCCCAGCAGACATTTTGTGAACTGATAATGATGCCACTCCCCTTTATGACGTGGGATACCTCATTTAACATATTACAGGGAGGAGCAAGAAGTACTTCCCTATCAGTAAATTCAGAGCATGCCTTAGAAACATCCGCAGCCAGCTGACACCCTTCAACCGTCGTCATATGCATCTTCCAGTTGCCGGCAATAAGTGCTTTTCTCATTATTTTTCTCTCCTGCTTATTACATAATTATTGAACGTTTAAAAACCAAGGCAGGCAAGACCCGAAACCCAAAGTTACCAGACTGTTAGGAAATGTAGTTTGTTCTTCCTAAAAGCCTTCAGCCTAAAAGGCTAACAGTCTATTCTTTGATGTTAAACCAACACCTCAACCCCAGGCAGAGTCTTGCCTTCCATAAGCTGCAGAAATGCACCTCCCCCCGTAGACATATAAGAGATATTTTTCGATTCGCCGGCTTTTTTTACTGCGGCATTTGAATCCCCGCCTCCGGTTATGGAAAGAGCGTGGGAGTTGGCAACAACCTGACAAAGTACCATTGTTCCCCGCGCAAAAGCATCCATTTCAAATGCGCCCATAGGCCCATTCCACACTATTGTCCGGGCATCGTCCAGTGCCTCTTTAAACAAAATTGTCGATGCAGGACCGATATCGAGGGCCATCCACTCTGCAGGTATATCCCGATAAGTTACATTTTTTACTACCGCATCGGATGCAAACTTATCAGCAACTACAAAGTCAACAGGAAGATAGAGTTTTACACCTTTCTCATCGGCAGATTCTATTAATTTTTTTGCAGTTTCGAGAAGATCATCTTCCACCAGGGACGCACCAACATCTATTCCCATACTCTTTAGAAATGTATTGGCCATTGCACCACCAATAATCATTCGGTCAACTCTGTCCAGCATATTTTCAAGAGCACCAAGCTTTGAAGACACCTTGGCGCCTCCAACCAGTGCTACAAGGGGCCGCACTGGTTCGTCCATCGCTTTATGGAAATAATCCATTTCAGTTTCAAGCAGGAAACCGGCCCCTTTTTCCGCTATCCTTTCAGCCACTCCTACAACAGAAGCATGGGATCTATGAGATACCGCAAAGGCATCATTGATATAAACATCAGCCAGACGCGCAAGTTTGTCGGCAAATAGCGGGTCATTGTCAGTCTCACCCTTATGAAACCGCAGGTTCTCCAGTAGCACAACCTCCCCACCATTCATACTGCCTACAAGTTTTTCAGTTTCCTCGCCTATGCAATCGGGAGCAAGCTTCACCTCACATCCAATCAGCTCCTGCAGATGTCCGGCAACCGGTGCGAGGCTGAAGGTTTCAATCCGTTGCCCTTTAGGTCGCCCTAAATGTGAGCAGAGAATGAGTTTACCTTCATTTTCAAGCACGTATTTAATCGTGGGCAGGGCCATGCGCATACGGATATCATCGGTTATATCAAACTGCTCATTCATGGGCACATTGAAATCCACCCTGACAAGCACCCTTTTATCGTCAAGTTCCAAGTCTCTAATTGTATTCATAATCCACCTGCATATTTGCCTTTCTCCGGATATTGTCAGAGAAGCATTTTATTCATTACCAGAGCATCATCCTTTGGACGACTATAGTAATTTTTGCGCCTGCCAACCTGCTTATAATCATATTTTTCATACAACTGTCTGGCAGCCAAATTTTTATCGGCAACTTCCAGAAAAATTGAGGACACTTCCTGCCCTATACACTCCTTTTCAAATTGAGCGAGAAGAACGGATGCCACTCCGCATTTTCTTTTAGACTGGATCACTGCAATTCTCAGTAGTTCCGCCTCATCTCCAACAGATAATCCACAACACCAGCCAATTACTCTACCGCTAGAATCCTCATAAGCTACCAACTGTAAACCAAGAGATCTGTCCAGTTCCTCAGAGACTGCCTCCCTGGTCCATCCTGAGCCTGATTTCTTTTCAAGAGCAACAACCTCAGCCAGATCCACCGATGAAAGCCTGCGAATATGCATTTGAATCAAGAGCTTATCTGAGAATAGACATTTTCAGGCATTCCCTTAACCCGACAAGTCGGAATTTTTTTTAGAGTCACTGGATAAGTGCCTTGTTCCAGGAATCAACCAGTCGATGTTAATAGCAGTCCAGATTTTCTTGTTTTTTATTACAGCTCTTATGGAGTAAGGCACTAAAGCATTTCCCCCGCAACTTTAACCGTCAGATCACCCAGCATATTGGTATAGCTGCCAAGTTCATTATCATACCAACCATAGACAACAGCCTGAGTTACGGGGACGTTAAGAACAGGGTCACTACCAGGTACCAGACATTCTGCTTTAACCTGCTCCAGATTAACTTGAATGCTGGCTGTGCGAGTATGGGTTTCAGACCCTTCTATCACTGCCGCCGCCGCTGGAGCTCCAAGAATATCGGAAGAAACATTATGCTTTTCAGTAAACAGCAGATAAGAATTGTTTCCTGCAAAATCCCTGTAAATACCGTTTATAGTCCCCCTCTTAATCGGACTGTCAATTTCATCCTGCAGGTTCAGAACCAGTATAATAAGAGATCCTGTAGAGGTGGGAATACGTACGGATTCCGCCATAAACCCGATAGAAGCCATTTCCGGAATAACCAGAGCAAGTGCTTTTGCTGCACCGGTTGTGGTCAGGATGATATTGTTGAGAATTGAACGATTCTTCCTGAGATCAACAGCCCCGGCCTTGGGCAGCCTGTCAAGAACCTGCTGACTTCCCGTCGCCGCATGTACGGTTACCATTGAGGCACTGAGAATCTTCTCGGCCCCAATTTTCTCCATAAGGGGTTTAATCATATATGAAAGACATGTTGTGGTACACGATGCGGCAGAAATAAGAGAGTGGAGACCTGAGTCGTACATTTCATCATTAATCCCCATCACCGTAGTAATGGCATCTTCAGGCATCTCCAATCCCTTGGATTTAATTTTAAAGGGGGCAGAGAGAATTACCTTTTCAGCCCCGGCCTGCATATGTCCCCGCAGGGCTCCGCCGCCACCGTAAGAGTCTGCGGTAGGATCAGTAAAGCTGCCTGTTGTGTCAATCACGAGCTTAACATCGTTCTCCTGCCAGGCGATATCCTTTGGATTTCGGGCAGAACGTAAAATGGTTACCGGAACACCGTTCACAACCATGGAACCGTCTTCTTCATTCAACTCCTCAATCACCCGGGGACATTTATGTCCATATAGATAGGTACCTAACCGCCCATAGGTCGAATCTCTTTCCAGCATAGATGCCAGATCGTCAAGCCCGCAACCGACTTCCCGACCGATATTGACAACAATTCCTGAAAAATGTTTTCTCGATACATGGTGCCAGAGTGAAAGCTTTCCTATTCGTCCCAAACCGTTGATACCTAATTTCATAGCAATGCTTCTCCTTTCTTTGTAGAATGGCATGCTTGCGTTGACGTTCAAACGCTTACCTGATACGTTACCGAGTCAACATTTATCTTGTTTGTCTATTGTTACAAAATATTCTAGTATTGTATCAACTTTAAAATGACGTTTAATAAGCCGTCATTCCCGCGCAGGCGGGAATCTAGGAGCCTTTGCTGTGACACTGGATTCCCGCCTGCGCGGGAATGACGTGGGTGCGACATTTCGTGATTCACACAACACTACTAAAAACTCTACACAACAATCGTTTAGCACATGAATTTCGATATCCCGCTTATTCACGGTACACTCATTAAAAGATACAAAAGATTTCTAGCAGATGTCAAGCTGGATAACAACGAGATCATCACCGCCCACTGCCCAAATACCGGCACAATGCTCTCCTGTTCGACTCCAGGCAGCGCTGTTTGCCTTTCCACCTCCGACAACCCCAAACGGAAGTATCCACACACCCTGGAGATGGTGCAGGACAACGACACCTGGGTTGGCGTCAACACCTCAAGAACAAATAAACTGGTAATTGAAGCAATAGAAAAGGGCCGGATCCTTGAGTTTTCAGAGCCAGACAGAATCAAAGCCGAGGTAAAAACATCCCCGGAGAGTCGTCTCGACCTCCTTGTCACGCAGGGCGGGCAGGACACTTATGTGGAAATAAAGAACTGTTCCCTGGCAATTGATGGTTGTGCTATGTTCCCTGATGCGGTTACGGTCAGAGGAACCAAACATCTCAATGAGCTGATCAGATTGAAAAAGAAAGGCTTCGGCAGCTGTATATTTTTCCTTGTCCAGAGAATGGATGCCGACAGATTTGCCCCGGCCGCCCATATTGATAAGGTCTACGCCAAAACAATCGAACAGGCAGCAAAGGCGGGAGTCCTGGTTCTCGTTTATCAGGCTGAAGTCAGCCCGACAGGAATACAGGTGGTGCGATCTTTACCGTATACAATCGAGCACCCTTGTTAGAGATCTTTTAATCGATCAAATTAGCTATCCTCCCCCACCGTATTGAGGCAAAACGGTCAAGGGAGAAGAGAGGTTCTTTAATATCCCAGGACCAGTAAAGTATAAAGGCTTTGCCTAGAATATCTTTTTGATCCACAAAGCCCCAAAACCGGCTGTCATAACTATTATCCCGGTTATCGCCCATGACAAAGATGCGATCTTCCGGAACCAGGATCGGACCCAGACTATCCCTTGGACTCGCTTTTGGATCCAGTATTGTATCAGATGCTATGTGTGCATGGGAATCCTTAATCGCATTTCCGTTAACAAACACCTTTTTATCCCGTATTTCAACAGTATCGCCAGGGGTACCGATGACGCGCTTGATATAGTCAACGGAACGATCCTTTGGAAACCGGAAGACAACAACATCTCCCTGGGCAACATCTTTAAAGGGAACCATCAGAGTACCGGTAAATGGAATTTTCAAGCCGTAAAGAAACTTATTTACCAGCAGGTGATCACCTATCTGCAGTGTCGGCAACATAGACCCGGAGGGTATTTTAAAAGCCTGTATCACGAATGTTCTGATAAACAGGGCAAGAACAATTGCAATAACTATTGCCTCAAAATACTCTCTGAAAACAGACTTTTTTCTTCCTTCTCTAGTCAAACTTTTACCTCTTTTTCTTTATGGCATCGTAAAAACTCTTCATCCGGAGTCTCGCAGGCTCGTTTACCATCTTTTCTACGCTATAAATGGAGTTTTTTCTTACCACCTTTAATTAAAAATTATCCTACCGCCATCATGTGTTGCCCCCACTTTTTCGCTTATCCGAAAAATTAGCTGAGTGGCAGAACAATCTGAATTTAATACCCTACCCAAAATCCAACCAGACAAAACTACTTGAAATCATCATAAATTACAAGAAAGTTGACAAAACATCTCTTCCCAATGATCTGCCCTTGCCTCCCTGATCGTATAAATATTTATACCCTTCCTTCTGCAGGTATAAATATTTATACACAATATAAGGAACCACTGCCATACGAACCAACAACATATTGTGGTACTCTACCCCAACCAGTAATTTAAGCACGAGATTAAACTCCCAATGCAATAAACATTTTTCTCTATTTGTCCTTCTCTTTTCCTTGACAAAACATTTTATTTGTGAACTAATAGACGATATGTATACGAAAAATCAGTACTTTTACTGTTTTTACTTTTTCTCGAATTTTTAGCGTTTAAACATTAAACACAATCAAAACTTATCATGAGCCTGCCGTTTATTTCAAAAAATGACCTGGTTGTCGGTGTAGATATCGGGTCTCATGCTGTTAAAGTATGTCAACTTAAACAAACGGGGAGTGGCTACTCCATAGTTGCTCTAGGCAGTGCCATTCTACCGGAAGGTGCGGTGGATGACGGCACGCTCAACGATCCGGAAATTGTCAGCGAAGTAATTTCAGAACTGTTCACCAATCTGAAGTTAAAAAATAAAAATGTAGGTTTTTCAATATCGGGATATTCTGTCATTGTTAAAAAGGTAAATCTCGCAGCTATGGCGGACGCTCAGCTCGAAGAACATATCATGGAAGAAGCAGAACAATATATTCCTTTTGATATTGAAGATGTGTACCTGGATTTCCAAGATCTCAAAACTAATACCGACGGTGGTGAAAGAACAGATGTAATGCTTGTCGCCGCAAAAAAAGAAATTGTAGACGATTATCTTGAGATGATGCAGGGGCTCAACCTCAAACCTGTCATTGTTGACGTGGACGGTTTTGCCCTGGAAAATACCTACGAATACAACTACCAGAAGACTGAAAATGTAGCTCTAATAGATATCGGTGCATCGAAGATGAACATCAATATCCTGGCAAATGGCATTTCTGTTGTAGCCAGAGATATTATTGTCGGCTCCAGGCAATTAACAGAACAGATCCAAAATGCATTCGATATTGAGTTTGAAGAAGCAGAAGGACTGAAGCTTGGCCATATAGCAGCTGAAGATAAACAGCAGGAAATTGAAAAAATCTTTACCACCACATGCACACAGTGGGTATTGGAAATTAAAAAAGCAATTGATCTCTACCATGCCAATCATCCCGACCTGCCTCTGACTAAACTGGTTTTAAGCGGCGGCGGTGCAAAAGTCACCGGCCTGCTTGATTTCCTGGAACAGGAAACTGAGCTTACGGTTGAACTTTTCAATCCATTTTTAAAGCTCAGCTCAAAAAAGAAAAAAATTGATTCGGATTATCTCAGCAGTATAGCCCCGGAAATGGCCATTGCGACAGGAATAGCTTTAAGGTCATCAAACATTTAACCATGGAAAATCGTCACAGATTTTATAATGCTTAAAATCAATCTTCTCCCCATCAGGCAGCTAAAAAAACGGGCAAAAGCAAAGAAGCAGCTCTTCTCCATTCTGTTCCTGTTTTTACTCGTTCTGGCATTACTCGCACTTGTTGGCTTTCTACAGGCACAAAATATTGACACCCTGGAGAAACGTCTTGCCAGCCTCAATAAGGAAAAAGATTCCTACTCCGCCACTCTTAAACGAATAGATGAGCTGAAAGAAGCAAGAGCGGAACTTGAGAGAAGAACTGCTGTCATTGATAAATTGAAATCAGATTCGTCTCTTACTGTAAGGGTGATCGACGAGGTTGCAAACAATGTGGACAAAAAACGCATCTGGCTGCAATCACTGAACCAGCAGGGTTCTTCCCTTAGATTAACAGGTATTGCTCTTGACAATCAGACAGTTGCACAATTTATGGATAAGCTGAAAGCTTCTCCATTTGTCAACAATGTATCTTTGACAAATTCTTCGCTGAAGGTTGTCTCGGGCAGGAACCTTAAAGCTTTTTCAATCAATTGCTCTGTAGCACATCCGAAATTACCAGAGACGGAAACAGTAGCCACGAAATAAAGCATATAACCCGAATAAATTGGATTTTTAGAATGCTTGGATAAGTGCCATGGAAGTATATTTAACCATATAATTTTTAACAGACCTTCCTCGATTTCTGGATCTTATTACAGAAGTTCTGGAGTAAGGCACTAACCTTATCACACCATTGACCGTATGAAGAAAAGTAACGGAAAACTAACAACCTTTATTGACGAACGATACATCCCCATGCGTTCAAAAATAAAGGTGGCCATCGTGTTTTTGCTTGTAATAATTCCTGTGGCTATATTTTACTTTGTCTTCTTTCAGCCAAACGCTGAAAAAACAAAAGGCCTTGAGAGCAAAATAGCTACTGTGCAGAAACAGCTCAGAGAGGTAAAGGCAAAGGCTGCCAATCTGGCTAGATTTGAAAAGGAACTCGAGATAGCGCAGGCTAATTTCTTTGAGAAGGCAGCTCTTCTCCCCAATGAAAAAGAAATCCCGCAGCTCCTCAAAGATATTTCGAGCCTTGGCCGCACTGCAGGTCTTGATTTTTTGACCTTCAAACCACTTGCCGACATTCCAAGGGATTTTTATTCTGAAATACCAATTACAATAAACGTCCGAGGTCCCTATCACAATATGGGCTTCTTTTTTGACCAGGTCAGTAAACTCGAAAGAATTGTAACCGTATCAAATGTCAAAATGGGCTCTCCAAAGAAGGAAGCCGGAGAAATGGTTCTTAAATCTGATTGCAGATTGGTTACGTATCGCTTCACGGATAAACCACTCCCCAAGCCGGAAAAAAAGTGAACTCATGAGTCGATTTATTTCATCAGATATGCCTAAAACGTCACTTGTGACTAGCAAACAGACATCACTGTTCTGCTGCGCGGTGTTATTTACCTTTCTGTTACTTACAACATCGAACGCCATTGCTGCCGGTACTGAAACATCATCAGAACCAGCAGAACTTGTAAAAGAAGCAGATTTTTTTGAATATCAGCTTGAAGACAGAGCCGATCCTTTCGTCCCGTTTATCACGGCAAAGGCAGCAGTCAGCTCGGTTAATATGGATGAAATCATAGAAAAGAGCATCACTTTAACCGGGATGCAGATTTTTGAGCCGGGTCAGCTCACGCTGGTTGCACTTCTCAAAAGCGGCCAGGAAGACATGGCGATGGTTCAGGATTTTACCGGAAAGGGTTATATGCTCACTGAAGGGATAAAGATCGGAAGAAGGGGTGTCGTAAAAGACATTACTTCAAAAACTGTGATCATAGAAGAGACTGCAGAAACTCGGGCAGGGAAAAAGATCATCACTGAAGTTGTGATGTTATTAAAGAAAGAGGGAGAAGAGTAAAAAATGCATAAAGAGCCAGCCAAATATTCTGTGGCCATTTTCTTCGCATTTTGGATTTTGTCCACACTAGTTTTCAGTACAGCGAAGGCCGAAGACAGTGTCACATACCAGATTACCGACATCAAATCCACGTTGTCTGATAATGCACTTCACTACACAGTTTCAGGAACCTCTATCCCGGCCTATACAGTTTCGGAGAGGTTCTCGCCATTCCGGACTGTAATAGACATCGCCGGAGGTAGCTTTGCAGATAATATCTCCCAGCCGGCAAAAGCGATACCGGTAAATGATTTCGCTACACTGTCGTTATCAGAGCTGAAGGATAAAGATCCCGCAATCCTGCGGTTTGAGTTTACCGTAGCGGAAAGTCACGACTATTCTGTTACAAGAAACGGCCAGAATATTGATATCAAAATCGTGCCTGCAGGAGACAAAAAATCCGCCGGCCTGGCTTCAGCCTCACAGAAAAGATCTCTTACTGATTTTCAAATCGCCAAGACTCCGCACACCACCACAGTAATTATTGCATCCAACTCAGCAATAGAAGATTACACTGTCGATAAGGTTGCCGGCAGTTCTAACCGTCATCCTCGAATGTTTATAGACATAGAAGATGTTGATATCAGCGAATTAGTGAGAGAAAAACACATTGGCACCTCTGTTGATAAAATTCGCGTTGCCCCAAAAGGCAGTGGCGCAAGAATTGTTTTCGATTCCAAATCAGATAAACTTTTCCGCTATACCGTGGCTCCATCGTCTGGCGGCCTCACTGTAGTCATTGATGAGAGTGGCGCAAAAGCTTCAAAACAGAAAAGCAGTGCAAAATCTGATGCCACCCTGGATTCTCTGATCGGCTCCTCGGAAGCACAGTCGAAAGCCCAGGCAGCGGGCAAAGGTTCCTCCAGTGCCATAGATGCCAAGGTCGCTTCTTTAAGTGATAATTTCTCTTTCTCCGGCTATAAAAAGCAGCGAATCAGTGTCGACTTTTATAAAATTGATATCCATAACGTTTTCCGACTCTTCAGGCAAATTACTGATTTAAACATTATTGTGGATGAGGGAGTTTCAGGCACTCTGACCCTGGCCCTTACCGATGTACCATGGGATTTTGCTCTCGATATCATCCTCAATCTGGCAAATCTAAAAAAAGAGGAGCGATTCAATACCTTAGTGATTTATCCCAAGAAGAAAGAATTCGCCTGGCCCACCAGAGCAGAGGATAACCTTTCGTTTGAAGCTGATATTGAGGTGATAGAACAGGAATCGTTGATTGTTGAACAGTCGGCAAACCAGCCCAAAGAAATAATGCAGGCCAAAGATTATATGGTAAAGGCTCAGAATCTTATGAAAAGAGAAGAGTATGAAGACGCTGCTCTCCTTTACAGTAAAGCTTCAGAACTCTGGCCCGATAACCGTGAATTATTAAACAGGTTGTCCACACTTTACCTGGTACATCTGGGTATGAACGCCAAGGCAGTTCACTATGCTCGTGAAAACTTGAAACTTGATCGTAAAAATAGTCGTGCAGCTCTCTATGCAGCCATCGGTTCTGCGAATATGCAGAGAATACCCGAAGCTTCAGAATATTTTGCCCAGAGTATCAGCGATTCTCCACCAATGAAAGAAGCTCTAATCAGTTACGCTGCTTTCAGTGAAAACAACGGACAGAATGAGGCGGCCCTTAAGCTTCTCGACAAGTATCACTCCTCTTACCCGGAAACCGTTGGCACGATGATAGCCAAAGCGAGGGTTCTTGATAAGCTCAACCGTAAAGAAGATGCGAAACAACAGTACCTGGCTCTTCTTGGTTCCGGATTTCAATTACGTCCCGACCTTAAAAAATATATTACCAGTCGCCTTGCAGTTAAATAATCAGCAATCAGCAATAAATTGATCATCAATAACCTGAGTTTATTTTAAAATTTTTGTCCAAGAGGTTTTTATGAAGTCCATAAAAAGCATCGCGTTTGTAAGTAGCCTCTTACTACTTTCACTTTTTCTCACTTCCTGCGTAACAGAGAGCCCGCCTGAGCAGAAAAAAGCGCAGGCAACCAGTGAGCAAATGCAGCCCCAGCCTTCTGACAGCGCTGAAGTGGTACCACCACCTCCAATGCCTGCTGCTCCTGCCACTTTGCCGGTTCGCTACCAGACCGCCTCGTATCTTGTTGACGAGGAAGCTCAGAAAGATATTGCCATGCCTGAGGAGAGCAAACTGAAGGTAGGAGCTCGAATTACCTCTACCCGCGGGCCACAACCACTTTGGGATATATTCAAGCGGCTGGCTGCTCTTAAGGGAATGAACGTCTCCTGGGCCAGTGATGTTGACCGAAATGTACTGGTTGATGTTGATATCAATGCTGATGACGATTTTTATGAAGCGATTGACAATATGCTTCGACAGGTCGATTTTTTTCATGAAATGCAAGGTAATACCATAATTGTTAAGTACAGGGAAACACGGCAATTTCAAATTGCCATGCCCTTTGTTAAGTCTAACTATACAACCGGCACCGGTGGTAATGTTTTAGGTGATGATGAAGTATCTTCCAATGTGGAAGGAACAATTGTGCTGGACAGCAGAGACAACGAGTTTGATCTCTGGGCTAATGTCCAATCGAACCTCGATACCATTATGGATGTTTGGTCAGTTCGTCAAGGACAAGTAGCTGCTGCGCAGGCAGCTGCCGAAACTGAAGCTACAGCCGGAGACGCTGCCAGCGTGCCTCCTCCAGCGGCGACCACAAAGGGAACTTCCAAGGGGGAAGCTTTTTATATTATTGATAAGCCAGTTGGTCTTATCACCGTTACAGCCCCCCGGCCACTCCTTGCCAAAATGGATGAATATTTTACTTCTCTGAAAAAGCACCTCTATCAGCAGATATCCATTGAAGCAAAGATAATTGAGGTGCAACTGCGAGATGCGTCCTCAATAGGTATCAACTGGTCCAACGTACTGAAGGATTTCAATCTCTCCGGGCTGGTAGAATTTGGAACCGGCGGACTACTGGGACAGGTTTATCCCTCTTCTGCCTATAGGGACGATGATCTCTCAGCAATCACCGGGAATTCCGGCAATTTCGTGGCAAGTGTTTCCATGCTAGCCGCTAGTTTTGATGTCTTTCTCAATGCCCTGAATGAAGAAGGTGACACCAAAATCCTCTCCAACCCAAAGATCAGCGTTATGAACGGTCAGCCTGCGCTAATTACTGTGGGCCGAAACGTTACTTATATTAAGTCAATCACCGCTGATCGTACCACCGGTAACGTTGGCGGAGATCTGATTACATACACAGCCGAGACAGAACGGATCTTATCAGGTATCGGCATGGCTTTAACCGCAACCATCCTGGGTGACGACGAAATCATTATGAACCTCGTTCCCATTACATCCGAGCTACAGGAACCTATAGAGTATCGCCAATTAGGCAGCGATGGCGGGGAAATCGGCTTGCCCATTGTCAATGTCAGAGAAATGAGTACAACCGTCAAGGTAAAAGATGGTGAAATGCTTGTAATCGGCGGCCTGATAAGTGAAGTCACTGATTCACAAGGTGAGTTTGCTCCCATCCTGGGAAAGATTCCACTCCTTAGGTATCTGTTTGGATATGAAGAAAAAGAACATCTGAAACGTGAACTTATAATTCTCTTAAGGCCTCGCATAATCTAACTTAATGCATTCTTTAATTATCAGTAGGGAGATCAACATGAACAGGCTGAAATATCTCGGCATCACCATTTTGGCATTAATTTTGGCGGGTTGCGGGCAAACTGTTGTAGAAACATTGAAGGTCACTGAAGGTCCTTCCCGGTATGCGCCCGGTAGCGGCAAAAGCATTGTTATTCTGCCTTTTGCTGATTATTCCGAAGGTAATATTGAATCAGCATATAGAAGGAATCTGACCATAACTGAAAGTCTGTCAGACCGACTGACAATTAATGGTTTTGGCCTGAGTGTTCAAGAAGATGTTTTTGCATACCTGGTCGATCAAGGTGTTATTAGCCTGTCTTCCTATGATAATCACGCGAGCAGTACCCTCACCACTGAACTTTCCAATGAATGGTCAAGTGTTATGAAGGGTGAGATCCAGCGCTATCTCGACGAAATGGAAAGCGAATCCAAGGGCAGTGCACTCTCAAGTGCCGGGGCTCATGGACTGACGACAAAAGAGTTAGCCAAGATCGGTCGTCATTTCAATGCCGACTATATCATGCGTGGACGTATTCTTGAATATAAGACCAGGCAGGATCCCTCATGGGAACCGTGGAAAAAAGGATTAATCCCGTTTATCAACGGTGGTCTCAATAGAATAATGTTCGGTTTTGCAGACTCAGACGAATATGACGAACGCAATGAAGGACTGACCGGTGGCTGGCTGGCTGGATTGACAGCCTATGGCATTACCGGCAGCACTGTAGACTCACTTATCTGGGGTGCTGTCGGCTATGGAATGGGTGCAGCTTCCCATACAAGTTCCGGCAATGCCGACCAGGCTACAGTGCAGATGCGTGTGTGGGTTCAGGATGCTGCCACAGGTGACGTTGTATGGACAAACAGAATACGCGTACTTGTCTCGCCGGAATCATATTTTGCTGACACTCAGTATGACGCTCTTTTTAATACAGCGATTGAAAAAGGTGTCACCACTCTGGTAGACAATTTTGTGACATACGCATACGATCTGTAAGATACGTCGTTTCGTTTACTACACCGAAAAGGAGCAGTGCTGTTTTGCACTGCTCCTTTTTTTATTGCTGTTGCTTTCTCAGCTCTCAGTTCTGCACTTCTTCCTTTTTCTTCTGGGCATTCTGGTAAAGAGCCATAAAGTTTACAGGCTCCATCAGAAATGGTGCAAACCCTCCGTCTGTTGAGACCTGGCTGACGATCTGTCTGGTGAAAGGAAAGAGCAAGGTCGGGCAATCCACGCCCAAAATCATCTGGATATGCTCTTCAGGGATATTCTTCAGCAGGAAGACTCCGGCATGCTCGATCTCAAGAATAAACATGACCTTATCGTCATCTTTGGTTGAAATCTTGGCGGTAATCTGAAGCAGGACTTCCCAGTGGTCATCGTCAATTTTCTTATTATTAAGCTGCAGATTGACTTCGACTGCCGGCTCCTGCTTTTGTTGTATAAGGTACACTCCAGGAGCATTTGGATTCTCAAAAGATAAATCCTTGGTATACATCTTCTGCATACGAAAAATCGGTTTTTCCTGGGTCTCTTCTTTTTTTTCTGCCATAATATTCCTCTAGATTTTTATTGGTTATCCTTGATGAATTCGCAACAACGACAACACTCTGTAGGAGCCCGGCCCCTGGGCGATTAAATCGACGTTTGCTATAGAGCAACAATCGCCCGGGGGCCGGGCTCCTACGCATGTCTTTTGATGTGGCTGAGTTTCGTACGTAATCAAAATAAAATTAATCTGCGCGCTATTAGAACGTACTTATA
>JAUVON010000246.1 GCA_030599175.1 Desulfobulbaceae bacterium
CCTCCCCCTGCCCCCGAAGCTATAACCCGGCGGTATCAAGAGAACTGACAAATTTAGAGTTTTTACGAGTTCATCATGATTAACTTCTTGATATTTATTTTAAAACTGACAGCAGCCCTTTCGCTGTTCATCTTCTTCTCCTGCAGCCAGAGCTTTGCCGGTGAACAAAAAACACTCTCCTGGAATGAAGCAGTCAAAACCGCAAAAGGGCAAACCGTCGACTGGTATATGTGGGGTGGTTCTCCTGCAGTAAACAGATATGTTAATGGATTTCTGGCAAAGAAACTGAAAGAAAAATATGATATCACCCTGCGGCAGGTGCCGGTAAAGGACATTGCCGAGGTAGTAAGTAAACTCGTAGTCGAGAAACAGGCGGGAAAAGAGAGCGGCGGCAACGTTGATCTGATGTGGATCAATGGTGAAAACTTTCGCACCTGCAAGTCCAATAATCTGCTCTATGGGCCATTTGCAGACGCTCTGCCAAATATTCAATATGTAGACAGAACAAACCCCACTATTGCGAACGATTTCGGCACCCCTGTTGAGAATATGGAATCTCCCTGGGGGAGTGCCCAGGTTGTTATGATCTATGATTCTGCCAGAATCTCCCGGCCGCCGCAATCCATACCGGCCCTGATTGAGTGGATTCACAACAACCCCGGCCGTTTTACCTACCCGGCACCACCGGACTTCACCGGCTCAGTTTTTATCCGCCACTTTTTTTACAATGCGGCAGGAAGTGTCGATAAATGGCAGGGAAATTATACGGAGAAAGATCTGCAGCAGGCGGCAGACGCAACGTATGCTCAACTCCTTGAGTTAAAACCATTTCTCTGGCAGAAAGGTTCAACATATCCTGATTCACCGGTACGGATGAACACACTTTTTGTCGATGGAGTCATTGATTTTTCCTTTTCCTATCATCAGGGTGAGGCTTCCCGCAATATTCTCGACGGACTCTTTCCCGAAAGTGTACGAACGTATGTATTTGAAGAAGGTACTATCGGCAACACCCATTTTGTTACCATCCCGTATAATGCCAAAGATAAAGCTGCTGCTATGGTGGTAGCGAATTACCTCCTCTCCCCGGAGGCCCAACTGGTAAAAGCTGATCCCGAGATGTGGGGTGATTTCCCTGTACTCAAGCTTGACCGGCTGCCAAAGGAGTGGCAGCAGAAGTTCCTGGAATTACCAAGAGGAAAGGCAACTCTAACCGACAAAGAACTCCAGGACCATCAGCTGCCTGAAGCCCCCAGTAAAATCCTCATTCACCTCGAGAAGGGATGGCAAAAGCACGTTCTTAAGGGAAGATAATGTCAGGGCCGGGCAGAAAGGCAAGTCTCCACCAGCTGGCATATCTTCTTGGCCCGGCTCTCACCATCATTCTTCTTCTTTTTGGCGGAGGTCTTCTCCTCGGCCTTTTCCAGGCTCTTGACTTCAGTTCTGCCACAGGAATGAAAAGCATCACCTTCGATCATTTCAGAACAGTTTTCACAGATCCCGACTTTGCCGGAAGTATTGCACTTACACTCTATATCTCCCTTACCTCAACCTTGCTGGCCGCATTGATCAGTGTCGTACTGGCACTAACCATTGCACACTGGGCTGCAAACAACCGCATACTCAATTTTATTCTGCAGATTCCCCTTACCGTGCCCCATCTGGTTATTGCTATCTCATTCCTTTTACTTCTATCACCTGGTGGAATCTTTTCCCGTTTTTTCTCTTTTTTCGGTATGATCACCTCACCTTCCACTTTCCCTCTCCTGGTAAACGATGACTATGGAATATCTATCCTTGTAGTCTATGTGTGGAAGGAAATACCTTTTATCACCTTTATGCTCCTCTCTGTTTTAAAAAACCTGGGCCCCGAACTAAGCGAAGTCGGGGCAACCCTGAACGGTTCACGACTACAGCGCTTTCGCTATATTACCCTGCCGATAATTGGTCCAAGTCTCGGAGCGGCCTGTCTCATCGTTTTTGCCTTTACCTTCGGGGCCTTTGAAGTCCCTTACCTGCTGGGAAAGACATACCCGGTATCCCTGCCGGTCTGGGCGTATAAAAACTACAGTGATATCGATCTGCTGGCCAGACCTGAGGGCATTGCCATCGGACTCATTATTGCCGCCATCATCACCGTTTCAATAACTCTGTCGCAAGTGCTGATACAGTTTGCCCGCAAAAGGGGGGTAATACTATGAGAGGGAAAACACTCCTCCTCTGTGTCCTCGTCTCGGTCACCCTGCCGTTTCTTCCCTTGATGCTCTGGTCGGTGGCCGACAAATGGTATTATCCCGCCCTCTTTCCACAGGCTTTCGGTACAAGGGCGTGGTTCTATGTATTCACCACAGCCGGCAGTCAGATTCTGGATGGCCTCTTTACCAGTTTTGGTCTGGCTCTCACGACAACCGCTGCCTCTCTACTCCTTGGTGTTCCTGCCGGCAGAGCCCTCGGCCTGTATGATTTCCCCGGGAAAAAACTAACCATGCTTTTTCTAACTCTGCCAATCATAGTGCCACCTCTGTCTGTCTCCATGGGGCTGCATCTCTGGTTTATCAGGCTGGAACTTGCTGAGACCTTCTTTGGTGTTGTTCTTATCCATCTCACCTTCTGCCTGCCCTATACCATCTTTGTAATCAGGGGTGTTTTTTCAAACTATAACCCGGATTTTGAGGCCCAGGCGAGATCTCTTGGGGCCTCCCCTTTAACAGTCATATTCAGAGTTATGTTTCCTGTGATTCTCCCAGGTATCATTGTCGCTGCACTGTTTTCCTTTCTTCTCTCCTGGTCCCAGTACCTCAGTACTCTTATCATTGGCGGCGGGAAAATGCTCACCCTCCCCATTCTCCTCTTCTCTCTGATAGGCAGCGGTGACAGACCGGTTGCCGGTGCGGTAAGCCTGGTTTTTATCCTGCCCGCCTTTCTCGCCCTGCTGGGCAGTGCTCACTACCTTGGCCGCACAGGATTAAAGGGAATCCGCTGATGAGCCAGCTCGAGCTGCAGAATATCACCATCCAGTATGGCGAAACTACTATCATCAGTGCTCTCTCTCTCTCTGTTGAAAACGGAGAAATTGTATCGTTACTGGGGCCAAGCGGGGCTGGCAAAACGACAATCCTCAAAACCATAGCAGGATTGCTGCAACCGGCTGATGGTCAAATCCTTATTAATAATATCTCTGTCAATCACCTCCCTGCCGAAAAACGTGACGCTGTACTTATTTTTCAAAAGCCACTCCTCTTTCCTTTTCTGAACGTTGCTCAAAATATAGGTTTCGGCCTGAAGATGCAGAAAATGAAGCAACGGGAAACTGAAAGAAAAATCAACAGAATCCTGGAGATAACCGAGCTTAAAGGTTTGAATAACAGGAAAATCCATCAACTCTCCGGCGGACAACAGCAGCGGGTAGCCCTGGCGCGGGGCCTGGTTTTAGAGCCGGCCATTCTCCTTCTCGATGAACCGCTCAGCAACCTGGATGCTGAGCTCCGCCAACAGATGAGAGAATTGATCCAGACAGTCCAGCAACAGACAGGGACAACCATGCTCTTTGTCACCCATGACCAGGCTGAAGCATTGGCCATAAGTGATAGAGTCTGCCTGCTGCTTGACGGCAGCCTGAGACAGACAGGGCGTCCGGAAGAACTTTTCTACTCCCCAGCTGATCCCGAGGTGGCACGTTTCTTTGGCTGTGATAATATCTTCACGACTGCCGACTCATTCCGGCAACAGTCGGACGACGTCCAAAATGAACAAAAGATGTTCACCATCCGCCCTGAAGATATTGAAATATACTCCTCTGATCAACAAAGAGAGACAGCCTCCCATCAACACCTTTTTGAGGGAACAGTAACCGGAGTTGTTTTTGAAGGGCGTCTGACCAAACTTACGGTTAAAGTTATGGCAAAAGAGCACGTTACAGTCCTCTGTAGCCGACCAGCCTTTCATATTGGCCAAACGGTATGGCTGCGAATGCCGGAAGATCGCATCCATTTTTTCCCATGACACCCGGGCAGACCGATCCTTTCAGCGATTACCTGAAAGAGGTAGAAAAGTATGTGCAGACACACCACTGGCATACCACAGCAGAATTAGAGGGACAGGATTTCAAAGTCTTCCCCCTTGCCAAGGGTGAATACAACCTTAACTACCTCCTTAAAGGGAAACAGAAATCACTGGTCTTCCGGGTCAACATGGGTACCCAGATTGACCGTGACGACCAGATTCTTTATGAGTACAAGACATTGCAGCTCCTGCAGAATTCCGGCGTCACTCCGATCCCCTACTATGTTGACGACAGCCGCACCCTTATTAACAGAGGTATTTCCATTATGGAATACCTGCCGGGGCGCCCCCTTGACTACGAAAGAGATCTCAAGCATGCTGCCGGGGTATTCAGTACAATTCACCAACTTTCTGTGCCGGAGAGTGAAAATCACCTGATTAAGGAAAAGCAGCCGTTAAGTTTAATTTTTACAGAGTGTAAGAAGCTACTTGGAACCTATTTCCGATCTGAACTGGCCGATGGAGAAATTCGCAGTTTTCTAATGGAAGTAATCGACTGGGCGGACAAATACAGGACAAAAGAACACTATTTTCTTGACGATCCATGGAACTGTATCGTCAACACAGAGGTCAATTCATCCAATTTTATCGTCAACCCCGAAAAGAAGACAACCCACCTCATAGATTGGGAGATGGCGCGCTGGGGAGATCCATCAACTGATCTCTGCCACTTCTGTTCTCCACTGACAACCCTCTGGAAAACAGGGTATCGATTCTCACCG
>JAUVON010000370.1 GCA_030599175.1 Desulfobulbaceae bacterium
AATCTCTCTGTGATTGAACATTCTCATCAACATATAACACTAATTCCTACTTTACCACTATGTTATTAAAAAATTCAACCCAAGGCCACATCAAGAATCATCATTACCGAAAAACCGACCATTGTTGCCATTGTCACCAGATCGATATTCTCATAATTCCGTTGAGATTCAGGAATCAACTCCTCCACTACAACAAAAATCATGGCTCCAGCCGCAAAACAGAGCGCATATGGTAGAATATTTTGCATTTTCAGTACAAAAATTGCCCCGATAACCCCGGCAATGGGTTCAACAATTCCGGAGGCCTGCCCCATAAGAAAACTTTTCCCCTTACTCATCCCTTCTCTTCGCAATGGTACTGACACAGCGGTTCCTTCCGGAAAATTTTGGATTCCGATACCAATTGCCAGAGCAATGGCTCCTCCAATTGTAGCTGAAGGAAGATCGGCTGCTACGGCTCCAAAGGCAACACCAACAGCCAACCCTTCAGGAATGTTGTGCAGGGTTATGGCTAATACCAGAAGAGTGGATCGTTGCCACGATGTCTTTACCCCTTCACTTTTATCAATACTCAGCCCCGGATGAAGATGCGGCAGAAATTTATCAGTCAATCGCATAAAAATTCCACCGCCCATGAATCCGATAACAGCGGTCAGCCACGGGATATGACCCAACCCTTCAGCCATCTCTATACCCGGTGCCAAAAGAGACCAGAAACTGGCGGCAATCATTACGCCGGCAGCAAAACCAAGCATTGAATCCATCAGCTTGGGGTTAACCGATTTTGTAAAAAAAACCATAGCAGCTCCTGCAGCGGTCACACCCCAGGTAAAAAGCGTGGCCAGCAGAGCCTGCATAACAGGGTGGAATTGTAGTATAAATTCGACCATCACAATCTCCTGATAATATTAATCAAAACTACTGCCTTCACAGAGAAGTAAATGCCTTCCATGAATTTATCGCTACGCATTCAGGAAGGCGGCATAAAAACACCAGCCGGCCAGGAGGGTGTCGATATCGGATCACCAAAATTATACTGAACCAACCGATTGCGGAGCTCCAGCAGTTGGCCCACCAGGTGGGGCTCGACCCTGGCGTAGGCCTCCTCATCGGTGACACGCTTGACCACAATGCCAAGCAGTTCAGTAATGGCATTGCCTACCGAATTCTGGCTGATGGTAACGATCAAACGACCCAGATCATCGCGGTAGAGGAGCTGCTTATAAGCAGGTCGCCAGCGGATTTCATTGGCAAATTTTGGATCTTCAAGCACCTGAAGCCGCATAATGCGGGCCGCCTTGTGAAATTCGCTATTGAACAGCAACACATCCTCCACCTGATCCGGGTAAGTTGCCTCAATAGACACCTGGGTATTATCCGAAGCAACCAGAGTGAAAAAAGCGCGGTAAAAGTCGAGAAAACCGGCGAGTACCATATCATACTCATGCCAGAAACGACCCGAGTCCAGGGCATCGACTCCGCCCCGCACCTCCCAGCTGGGCAACCCCTGCGGGTAGCCGGTGGCCTTAAGTCGTGCCTGATCCGGAGCCAGGGGGTGCAAGATTTTAAGATCGAGCACTTCAAAGAAACGCAGATAAACATCGTTCAAATATTGCAGGAAAATGCCATTATGACCACTGTCAGTGAGATTGGGGTCGTCGGCTGCCGCCAAAGGTGCCGCCTCCAATTCAGCGTTATCAAAAACCATGAAGTGGTTATGGATCATCCTGATACTGGGTACACCTGGCTTGCCCAGTGGCCAGGTGGCATCAAGACTTGCCTCACCACAGAACAGCAGATGACGTTCTGGATCTGGATAGTTTTCGTGCATATAGCGGAAGGCAACTTGAGTCATGCGACTGAAAACCAGATTCTCCCGCTTGCTGAGTTGGTCCCGTCGCACCGGACGACCAAGAGGATCCAGAATTCGCTGCGAAGTGTCGTGAATAATTGAGGTATCAAAAAGATTTGAATGGCCAATGGCCTTCCGGTAAAGGAGAAACTCCTCGGGTGTACGAAGAAGACCGTTTTCCCGTGCCAGATGGCGCAGGTTGCATGGGCTGTTAAAGAATTCAGTTGGTGTAACTCCTGCGGGAATGTCCAGCGGGATGCGGCGATGAGGCGTTGTAAACAGCCGTGGTTGACCTTTCATGGATTCTCTCGTGGTGAGGGTAACATTTATGTCTCAAATTCTGTATCAGCCTGACTGAGCAGCGAGTAAGATATCATCGGCCAGATCTTGACAAGAATATATACGTCATAGAGGACATTATCAAATAGAATATGATATGATAGCAGGAGGACGCAACCAATTCTACTTAAAATCAAAGAGAAAACAGGATGAGGTACATACGGTGGGAATCAGTCAACTTGGAATAGTCTTAAAACAATTATCCCGGCTCTTCTTTCTCACACTATTTTGTGGGAATGGGCTTCTGGTCATTGCCAATGCAGCTGAACAAAAGGAATATTTTCCTGCTCTGGATCCACCATTTCTAAGAGATACGTATACTGAAACAACGCCTTCTTACCGACCTGATCTGAAAGACAAAGAAGTAACAACCGAGTGGAAATATCATAAAACTGCTGATGGTTCTCACCCCAACGGCCACGAACAACAGGTCGTATGGCTGATGAACAGAGCACGCTCCAACCCGACCCGGGAAGGAGTATGGCTTGCCGGGTCCACAGACCCCAATGTTGCACGTGGACGGGACTATTTTGGTGTAGATAAAAATATATTTAAAAGCGAATTTGCGGCTTTAGCGGTTAAACCACCAGCAGCATTCGATAACCGACTCTATGCAGCAGCCTACGCTCATTCCCTGGACCTTATTGCCCGCGATGCCCAGGATCAGATCAGCCCCTTTGTCGTAGATCTTTTCGGATAATTTTTCCCGTAGCAGTCGTGGGAA
>JAUVON010000364.1 GCA_030599175.1 Desulfobulbaceae bacterium
TCCCGCCTTCGCGGGAATGACGGCATAGCGAAAAATTTGAGTTTTAATGAGCCCATCATATGTTGACGTTTACCAGAGACCACTATCATGCAATCACAACCAATTCTCCTGCGACCCGATACCATCCTTTATATCTACTATATCGAAGGTATTCTCCCTGCCCATACCCCCATTCCATCTAAAAATTTTATTGGCAACTGGGTTGAGGATGATTTTTCCTTTCTTTTTTTCCGACAACCAGCCCGAAAAACTGTTGAAACAATACTCTCCGATTATCCGACCCTGAAACTACTGGACGAATATGAGATGAGCTATGAGCAGTGGCAGGGAGGAACTGTTGAGCCTGTTCGTGTTGGCCGCTTTCTTCTCAATCCACCATGGATAAAAGCCTCACCTGAGGAAAATGAACTTGCGATAACCCTTGATTCAGGGGTTGTATTTGGAAACGGAACACACCAGACAACCCAGGCTTGCCTGGAGGCTATAGATATTGCCTGTGCAGGAAAAAAAGTTAATACCATGCTGGATCTCGGATCCGGTACAGGTGTCCTTGCCCTGGCAGCTGCAAAACTGGGATGCAAAAAGATATTGGCCGTCGATTATAACTTTCTTGCCTGCCGGACCGCAAAAACCAACGTCCACTTAAATGGTTTAGACGATTCTGTTCTGGTTATTAATGGAAAAGCTGAAGAACATACCGGAGTCGCCACCGATCTTCTGGTCGCCAATATCCATTATGATGTGATGAAAGAGTTGGTGCGAACGGAAGGATTTCTCAGGCAGAAGTGGTTTATTCTCTCAGGTCTGTTGCGCAGTGAAGCTGAAAAAATATCTGAATTTCTTTCGACCCAGCCGGTTCTCATCCTTAAACGCTGGAACCGGGACGATATCTGGACTACTATCCTTGGCATAACCCAGGAATGATGGCGTCGTAAAAACTCTCCATCTACTTCGTTGCTGTAAATTTTCTATCATTGCGACGTACTATAGTACGCCAAAATAATAGAAAATTTACGCGCCTCGCATATGGAGTTTTTTACTTAGCCACCTGACCCGAACAAATAGGAATTCTTATAAATTTAAGTGCTTCAGTAACTGTTCGGCCTGGTGGCCACCCTATTTCAGCTGTTGAAGCGCTGCTATACGCTCCTCCAGCGGTGGATGGCTTCTGAAAAACTTTGCCATTCCACCCTCCTTCGGCCTGATACCAAATGCGGCAACCTGATCAGGCAGATGGGATGGTTCATGGTGAGCCTGCAGACGGCGCAAGGCTCCCACCATCTTTTCACTGCTGGTAAGATAGGCAGCTCCCTTGTCAGCGGTAAATTCACGCTTTCTTGAAAACCACATGACGATAATGGAGGCAAAAAGTCCAAAAACAAGTTCCAGCACAATGGTAACCGCCATATATCCCATAAACCCGAGCCCGCCTCCCTCTTCATCTCCACTCAACACATTATCCAGAATCCCTGCAGCAATCCGGGAGAGGAAAATCACAAAGGTGTTCAAAACCCCTTGAATAAGAGATAAAGTCACCATATCCCCACAGGCTACATGGGTAATCTCATGGGCAAGAACCGCCTCGGCTTCATCCCTGGACATATTCTGCAGCAACCCCGTGCTGACAGCAACCAGGGCATCATGTTTTTTCATCCCGGTAGCAAAGGCATTCATATCGGGAGAATCATAAATGGCCACTTCAGGCATTCCGATTTCAGCATCCTTTGCCATGCGCTGCACTGTCTCAACCAGCCATTTTTCTGTGGCATTACCTGGTTGTTCAATTACTCTGGCGCCGGTGGATTTTTTTGCGATCCATTTGGACATGGCAAGAGAAATAAATGAGCCGCCCATACCGAACATGGCAGCCATCACCAGCAGCCCGGAAGTACTTCTCGTATCAACCCCCAAAACACTCATCACAATACCCATCAGGATGAGTATCGCCAGGTTTGTTGCTAAAAATAAACCAATTCGTAACACGTTAATCCTCCATAATTTTTTACCTGCAATTTTCTCTGTTCATCTTGCCTGCGATTTATTTATAATTATTCTATTTGAGATAACAACCAAAGCTTATTATTATTCGGTAGTATCCGGTTAGAAAATTGCAAAGCATCGAAAACGAATTCATGGGTAACTTTTGTCCGCTTTTGGCAGTAGATTTCTTTGCTACGAAATTTACTGGATGACGCTCCCAAAAGTTACCCATGAATCCTCCTGCAGATAGCGTAGAATTCGAGATCTAACCGGACAATACTGATTATTATTACATTTTAGCATTTTATCCACAATCACCATAACCATAGATGACAATAATGACACTTTTACCCGCAATTGAGCATGAGACACAGCAAGATCCTGACGCCTCGGTAATCTGGCTGCATGGCCTGGGCGCCGACGGCAACGATTTTGCTCCTATAGTACCCGAACTGAGACTGCCGGATTCATTAGCGATTAGATTTATTTTTCCCCATGCCCCTTCTATCCCTGTAACAGTCAACGGGGGCTTTGTCATGCCTGCCTGGTATGATATCCTGGAAATGGAAATTGACAGAAAAGTTGATACAGTGCAGTTAATGAAATCGGCAGCAGAGATAGATGGTTTTATCGACAGAGAACTAGCTCGAAACATTCTGGGTAAACGGATAATTATAGCCGGTTTTTCCCAGGGGGGTGCAATCGCATATCAGGTTGCCCTGAGTAAAAAGGTGCAGCTTGGCGGACTCCTTGCCATGTCCACTTATTTTGCCACTGTCGATTCCATTAAACTGAGTGAAGAAAATAAGGCAATTCCCATAAAGATTCAGCACGGAATACATGATCCTGTGGTACCTGAACCCCTGGGACAAAAGGCAACCACCCAACTGGTCAAACTTGGTTATAGCGTCAACTATCAGAGCTATCCTATGGAACATGCGGTCTGCCCTCAACAGATTGCTGATATTTCCCATTGGCTGCAGGAGA
>JAUVON010000385.1 GCA_030599175.1 Desulfobulbaceae bacterium
GTATCGGCAAAATGGCGGTGGTCAATTTTATCTCCCACGAATTACCGGCTGAAGGGCTGCAAAAAGAACCGCTCTCCTCACCACCCAGGAGTCCTGAGACACAGCAGGCCACTAACGATGCCAAGATATTGGAAGAATTTACCATCAACCTCGCCGATTATGCCGCAAAGAGAAAACTTGACCCGCTCATTGGCCGTAATTCGGAGCTCAATAGAGTTATGCAGGTACTCTGCAGACGAAAGAAAAACAATCCCCTCCTCGTAGGGGAACCTGGCGTGGGTAAAACAGCAATTGCGGAAGGACTTGCTCTTCGTATTCACGAAGACGGATTATCCCGCAACGACATGGGAAAATCGATCGTTCCGGATCTCCTGCAGGATGTGGAAATCCATCTGCTCGATATGGGCGGTCTGGTTGCCGGTACAAAATATCGGGGTGACTTTGAGAAGCGTTTAAAGGGCGTTATATCCGCAATTGAGAAGAAGAAAAATGCTATTCTCTTTATCGATGAGATGCATACCATTGTTGGTGCCGGAGCCACAAGCGGCGGATCAATGGACGCTTCAAATCTGCTTAAACCTGCCCTGCAATCCGGTATTCTCCGCTGTATAGGCTCAACGACCTATGAGGAGTATAAAAACCAGATAGAAAAGGATCGTGCACTTTCCAGAAGATTCCAGAAAATCGATGTGGAGGAACCATCCGTCCAGGAGACAAGCCTGATCCTCAAAGGACTACAAAGCAAATACGAAGATCACCACAATGTCAGATATTCCAAAAATGCTGTCAAGGCAATGGCCGAACTGTCTGACCGATATATAAACGAACGTTTTCTACCCGACAAGGCCATAGATGTGATGGATGAGGTTGGTTCTTTTTTCCGGCTGGAAGGGAGACAGGGGGCCACCGTCAAGGTCAACGATGTGGAAAAGGTGGTTTCACGGATTGCCCGGATTCCGGCAAAGACTGGCTCCAGCTCAGAGATTACCGAACTGAAAGAACTTGCATCGAATCTACAAAATGTTGTTTTTGGCCAAAGTGAAGCGATAGAATCGGTTGCCACCGCGGTAAAAAGAGCAAGGGCCGGACTTGGCAACCCGGACTCTCCTACCGGAAGTTTTATCTTTGCAGGGCCTACCGGAGTGGGAAAAACCGAGGTTGCAAGGCAGCTCGCGGCAGTACTCAATATCCACTTTGAACGCTTTGATATGAGCGAGTATATGGAAAAACATGCGGTGGCACGACTCATCGGTTCCCCCCCCGGATACGTCGGTTTCGACCAGGGCGGGCTGTTGACAGAGGCTATCCGAAAGCACCCCTATTCAGTATTATTACTCGATGAAATTGAAAAAGCTCATCCGGATATCTTCTCAATCCTGCTCCAGGTCATGGATCACTCAACATTAACCGACAATTCCGGAAGAAAGGCTGATTTTCGTAATGTTATCATTATCATGACAACCAATGCCGGTGCCAGGGAAATGACGACAAAAAGCATCGGTTTTGTCACAAGCAAAAAAGGCAAAGATCAGACCGCAATCAATAAACTTTTTGCTCCTGAATTCAGAAACAGGCTGGATGGCATCATTTCGTTCAGTGCGCTTGATAATGAGGCGACAGAAAAGGTTGTCGACAAAATGATAAAAGAACTGGAGGCGCAGCTGGCAGAAAAACGTGTGAGCATAAAACTGACCAGTGAGGCTCGCAACTATCTTGCAAAGAAAGGGTATGACCCTGACTATGGTGCAAGACCGCTGAGGCGACTCATCATAAAAGAGATAGGTGATACTCTTACTGAAGAGATCCTCTTCGGTGAACTTGCCAAAGGCGGTGAAGCGACAATCGGGTTCAGAGAGGAAAAACTGATTTTCAGATACAAGAAGTAGTATCAGGAGGCTGTTAGCCTTTTAGGCTGAAGGCTGTTAGTTAGCCTAAAAAGCTTCAGCCTGCCCGTAAGGTATATGTACTCTACGAAAGGAAAAACTACCTCCTTTTTTCAAACAGCCAGGGAGCCTCCTGTCTGCGCCGGGCCTCATACGATTTTATTGCCTCTGAATGCTGCATGGTCAGGCTGATATCATCCAGGCCGTGCAATAAACAGTGCTTACTAAAGCTCTCCATCTCGAATTCCAGCAGCTCACCACCAGGCTTGATGATTTGTTGATTCTCCAGATCAATAGTAAGCCGATAGCCTTCTTCCTCCTCGACCTCCTCAAACAGTTTATCAAGCTGTTCGTCCTGCAAAACAATGGGCAGCAAACCGTTTTTCAAACAGTTGTTATAAAATATTTCAGCATAGCTGGAAGCAATGATCACCTTTATGCCAAAGTCATCCAATGCCCAGGGAGCATGCTCCCGACTCGACCCGCAGCCAAAGTTTTCACGAGTCAGCAGTATAGAGCAACCCTTATAACGGGGTTGATTTAACACAAATTCAGTATTCAAAGGGCGCAATCTGCAATCCTGACCAACCTCCCCTTCATCAAGATAACGGTACTCATCAAACAGATTAGGGCCAAATCCCGAGCGCTTGATGGATTTAAGGAACTGTTTCGGGATAATCATATCTGTATCAACATTGGCCCGATCCAATGGAACAACCACCCCACTATGCTGAACGAACTTTTGCATCTGCACTCTCCTGAAATTATAACCGACTCATTAATGTACGCACATCGACAAAATACCCCTCAATTGCTGCTGCAGCAGCCATCAGCGGACTAA
>JAUVON010000260.1 GCA_030599175.1 Desulfobulbaceae bacterium
CACACCTGAAATAAATGGTCCATAACCTTTCCGATATTGATCACCGGTAGTTAAAGAGTTAGAACCGCACCAGACGCCATGATAAGCACCGTGAAAAGCCACGACCTGCTGTCTGCCTGTTATTTTTCTAACAAATTTGAGGGCAGTTTCCACCGCACCGCTCCCTCCTTGAGTAAAATATGTAATACAATTGTCCTTCAAATTTCCCGGCATAATTCCGGCCACTGTTTCTGCAAGCTCAGTTCTTCGGACATTAGAGATATCGCTTGCATGCATCAGCGTATCGATTTGTGCTTTCATTGCTTCTGCGACACGGGGATTACACCTGCCCACAGAATTCACTGCAACTCCTGCAGTTATATCAATGTAGAGGTTTCCATCGGGGTCTTTAATCGTCGCTCCTTTTCCTTCGGCAAATACGAGAGGAAATTTACCACCTCCTCGTGCCATTGATTCATTCTCAATGGATTTCTCAAGTAATTGTTGTGATTTTGGGCCGGGAATCTGGTCGGTTATCATGTTAGGTGCATCTGGGTAGGATAGTGTGGCGAGCTCCTTTTCACTAATCATACAATTCCTCTTTTCACTAAGGTTAATAGGATATGGCGATCTTTAAAATGTAGAGCACTGATGGCTAACTAGCAAAACACATACCACATACAGACCAATAAACAAGAAACATTATCAACAAATACACAACACCTTATAAATATGATTTATATATGGAAGTGGATTTTTAAGGCAACGAAAGAAAAAAAGAAACTCATCTTTTAGATTTTCAAGTTGTCTATTGTAACGGTCTTCACTCTCCTTCAGTGCTTCTGTCAGGACTTCTATCAATCTGGTGGCTTCAGCGAGTTCAGCTTCCAGTTGTTGCATTTTCACTTCTGGTATTTCACTCACACTATTCACCAGCATAAAGTTCTTTTGCTTCAAGCTACAAGTATACTTGAGGGCAACTATTTATCTGGACATCAATTAAGATTCACTTTTTTCAAGATCTCCTCGATTATAGCCCGATGAGGAGGGTTGAACCGATGGAACGGTTGCTCCATGAAATCATCACATACACCCAGCAGAGAAAGACAGCATTTTGTTGCCTTGATATGTTTTGATGCATATTTGCCCACCGTATATATTTCCTGAAATTCGTCAATTTTTTGTGATAATTCTTCAACACGACCACTATCGCCTGCTACTTTTGCCTCATAGCAGTCGACAAATAACTTTGGATAAACGTTCGCCCCGCCTGAAACTCCGCCGTCACCCCCGAGATCCAGGGACAAGGGCATCAAAGCTTCCGGGCCAATAAATATTGACCAGTCGGGCCGCAGCTTTTTCAGTTTGCAGAGTTCCCGGTAGTAACCGATATCCCCACTGGAGTCCTTTACACCGGCAATTCCCTCGATTTCAGTCAGGTGCTTGAGAGTCTCTATTTCGAACCAGACCTTTGTCATGCCCGGGAAATTGTAGAGCATAAGTGGAAGCCGCAGCCGAGGTACCATATCCTCTATATAGCCGGTTAACTCGCGCTGGCCTGCCGGGAAAAAGTATGGTGTTGTCAGTACCAGGGCGCTTGCACCTTCGGTATGTGCAACCTCGGCTAATTTAACCGACTCGACTGAGGATGTATCGGTAATCCCTACAAACACGGGTACGCGTCCATTCGTGTGTTTGCAGGCGAGCCTGATTACCTCTCTTCGTAAACCATAACTCAGACTCTGTGCCTCACCGGTTGTACCTAAAACGAAAAGACCGTGAACACCACCATTAATTACCCGCTCAATCAGACGCTCAAACCCGTCTCTGTCAAGTTTATCCCGTCCAGCCAGCGGCGTCACCAATGGCGGAATAATTCCTTTATAACGACCCATGATAAACCTCCTTCAATGAAATTATTTCAGCGTATCCTTCACATCTCCGGCAACTCTGGTCGGAATACCAAGATGTAAGCATGTGGCAATGAGTTCCTGGAGAATATCTCCATATCCGATGGTAATATGGTTTGACATGTGGGAAGACATACACTGATCCCTGTCATATCCGGGAATATGAACATTTGCGATTGGCCATTCGGCTGTTGTTTTGTTTAATCTTTCCTGCACCTCGTTTTCATCCAGGGGCAGCACTTCTCCAGTACCGCAATCCATGCCTATCTCACCAAAGCTCTCGTAAAATCGTGCCCAGGTGATCACTCCCGGTTTAGAGATGCCGGAGCATGAACCGCCGCCTAACGGGAAATACATGGATGGCTGACGATAGACCTTGGCATTTTTCCAGCCGCCGTAATGGGCGGGAGGGGCACCTCCTGAAATCTCGAACACCCAGACAAATTTCCCATCGTATTCACGGCCCCAGCGGATATCATGCAGCGTCGTTTCCGGAGCCATGTTTTTACGCTGGTAAATATCATTCATAAGTACCTGGGGTACGCCGGAACCAATGTCTCCCTCATTGAAGTGGACAATGGGTTTGCCCTGCTGAATTACTTCACCGGAGCCGGGGTGAATAACATCAGGTCGGTCTGAATTATTCAGCATACCTTCGGCAAGATCGGAGGCAGCGACACACCTGACAAGTCCAATCTGGTAGGGAATGCCGATTGCTGCCAGGCCAAAACGCTGACTATATCGTGCGGCGGCGGAATACATTTTCATCTGTTCAAGAACCTGTGAATGCACAAGATCTTTAAATTGGTCTACCCCCCAATCAAACCAGGCACCCTGCTCTATAATCCAGTTCAGGTGATCCTGGGCTTCTCTGTCTGAAACGGTATCCATTTCTGCAACCAGGTCTGACTGGTTCAGCAGTTCAATGGGCATACCTATTGCGCCAAGCTTGGCCGGGTTAATCAGTGCATTGAGCATTCCCATGCAGCCGGGATCAAGTTGACCCAGGATACGTTTGGTTTTTATGATCTCTGCAGCCAGGTCTTTACCGAATGAATCAGCCTCCGGCGAGATCGTCAGTGTATCGGCTGATATTAGATGTGATGTGTCGTAAACGACTTTTCCGTTTTCACACCATGTTTTCAATCTGTCCATGAAAACATGGTCTTCGGTAAAGCTCTCGCTCCATAGTCGTGTGTGCTCCACACATAACCTGCTTAATGTTGCAGAGTGGTTTAGAAGAGCCACAAGGCCGGGCCAGGTACCATCAAAATTTCCGAGCAGCAGGATTGGTCCTTTATGTGTTTGCAGCCCGCTTGCCACGTGATGGGCATATGACCAGCAGCTCAATAGAATCACAACCGGTGCAGTGGGATCGATCTTAGAAAAGATCTCAGTGCCATAGCATTGCCTGGTGACAAACCCATGTTTGAGCTTTTGATCATATTCGGGAAGTGAAGTTACCTTATAACCAAGCGACTGGAAGGCTTTATTGACTATATCGATGGTTTCCTTCTGTCTGGGCCAGCACATCTCACATGCTGCATCCCGGTAATCGCCGTTGGAAATCAGAAAGATTGTTTTTTCCGGGGTAGCCATTTTATTCACCTATTTGTCGTGTTCATTTTTATATGGATTTGTTTCTGAAATTCATACATTTCAAGGAATATTTCATATTTCATTTCATGGTATGATTGCGTGGATAGGTCAGGCTGGACAGTGGCGCCGGATCTGCACATACTCTTCAGCCCATCATCTAAGCTGGAGTACTCCCCTGCAGCTAAAGCAGCAAGTATTGCCCCGCCGAGAAGTACGGCTTCAGGTTCTTCAGGAGTGACTACGGTGCACCCGGTTATATCTGCCTGCTGCTGGATGAAAAAACTGTTTTTCAAATGGCCCCCGGACATATAGATTGTGTCAATAGCGTATCCCTGCTCATCCATTGCTTCAATAATATGTCTTGTACCATAGGATATTGCCTGTACCGTCGCTCCATACCAGAGTGCCAGCTCATTGATATTTTGATTCAGGTTAAGACCGCTCATCATCCCCCGGGCAGATGAATCGGCACGGGGTGATCGATTACCGTGAAAATAGGGAAGAACATGATGATCATTAAATATCTCCAGGCCGTTTCGAGATATTTCTTTTTCAACGATACCATTGAGATAACTGTATATGTCTGTCTTTTCTGATTGAGCAGCTTTGACCAGATCGTTGTAAGAGCTATTGTTTTGAATGATCAAATCAATGAGCGACCCCGTGGCAGACTGGCCGCCTTCATTGAGCCACATGCCGGGAAACATTGCCCCGTAATATGGGCCCCATACACCATCGATAAATCGCGGCGATTCGGAGACTGCCATATGGCATGATGATGTTCCTCCAATAAGCGCAATGGCGTGATTAAAAGGATCATCAGCGCCATTGTTAAGGGCAGCCCCCAACGACCCCAGGCCACCGGCATGGGCATCAATTATTCCGACTCCGATTGCGATGCCTTCCGGTAACCCGAGTTCAGCAGCAGCCTCTTTTGTCAACTCACCGGCACATCCACCAATCGGATGTGATTTCAGCGGTACA
>JAUVON010000200.1 GCA_030599175.1 Desulfobulbaceae bacterium
GATAGCTTTGAGTTTTTTTCCGCCCTTACCGATCACAATCCCCTTTTGCGAATTCTTCTCAAGCACTATGCTTGCATGTATCGTTACAAGCCTGCTCTTCTCTTCTTTAAATGAATCAATGAGAACTGCTGTTGAATAGGGAATTTCCTGGCTGGTCAACAGGAAGACCTTTTCTCTGATTATCTCACCGCATAAAAATCTTTCACTGGCATCTGTAGGAATATCTTCCGGGAAATACCTGGGGCCGGTGGGCAAAATCGTTACTATTTCAGTTAATAAATTGTCAGTACCCTCACCATTAAGTGCCGACAGGGGTATCAATGCACGAAATGGGTATAGCCTGGAATAACTTCCTATCATCGGCAAGAGTTTTTCTCGCTCAACCAGGTCAATTTTATTCAAAACCATAATTGCAGGACATTGTATCTTTTCCATATAGGACAAAAACTCCTGCTGTTTTTCCTTCTGTATTTTTTCCGGTAAAGGAAGTGAAACATCGACCAGGAAGATGACGCTATCGACATCCATCAGACTATCCATTGCCACTCGTACCATTTCAGTGTTGAGTGGATCCCTGGATTTATGCAAACCTGGAGTATCGAGGAAAACGATCTGATAATCCTCACAATTAAGGATCCCGGATATCCGGTTTCTTGTAGTTTGTGGTTTTGGTGTGACTATTGATATTTTCTGGCCGAGCAGCTTATTCATAAGGGTCGACTTTCCTGCATTAGGGGGGCCGACAATTGCCACAAGGCCGGATTTAACCGGTTTTTCAAAATGATTCATAAGAGTCAGAATAATAATTAAATAATTAAATAAAGAGTAGCATAAGTGTGTGCAAAAAAATATTACACACTATATTGATCTAGGAGTTTGTCCGAGAATAAGCATTTTGTTTAAAATCGAGGTTTTCCAAAAAAATAAGCACAGCCATATACGTGATATTGCGAGCATTATATTTTTGAAAATAACGAAGAGTTTGGGCGAAATGCATTCTCGGACAAGCTCCTAGGTTTCACAGTATCCATAAATAAATCCACAGTGCCAAAATTATAATGCTATTCAAATATATTGCTTATACTTTCTATGAACCCACCTTTTTTGAACAATCAATAGATTTATGATTATCGCCGGAAAACTCATTGAATATCTCGATAACGGCAGATTCATCTGCGCTCTGGTAACAGAGAGTCAGCCCAAACGGCTCCGTCTCCTCAACCAGAACGGCCGGGAAGTAAACCTGCCTGTTTCACGGGTTGTCCACTGTTCAAACGAAGTCCATTCCACGGAACTAAGTCGAGAATCTCTTACCAGACATCTTCGTGATACCACCGAAAAACGGGGTTCTCTCATGGACAGAATCAACCTGGAAGAAATATGGGAACTCACGGCAGAAGAACCAAATCCTTCCTTCAGTCCGGCCTTTTTAGCAGAATTGATTTTTGGTGAGGAGGCGAACGATGATATTGTTTCCGCATTCCTCAGGTCTGTATTTACCGACAGGCTTTTCTTCAAATATAATGAAGGCCGCATTAAGGTTAACAGCCCCGAACAGGTTGAAAAACTACAAATTCAGCGACAAAAGGAAGAAAAGAAGCTTCAGCTGATCAATGATGGTGCAAACGCTGTTACCGAACTCATCACAGCTAAAGAAACGCGAAATGAACTTGGTCCTCTTCTGAGAGAAACACTTCATATAATCCGTGACTACTATGTCTTTGGCAGTGAAGCCAAACATGCAACTATAGCAAAACAGATCCTTAAGACAACCAACCTGACCAAGCCCCATGACCCCTTCCATTTACTGGTCAAGGCAGGGCTCTGGGGCGCCAATGAAAATATCCCTCTGCTGCGAAATGAATTGCCTGTAAATTTTTCTCTTGAGGCTCGGCAGCAGGCTGAACTCATTTTACAGCGCGGTCAGGATGAACTTTTCAAGGATTCCGGAAGAGTTGATTATTGTCACCTTTCCCCTATCACTATTGATGGCCCGACCACCCTCGACTTTGATGATGCCCTCACTGTTGAAGAACAGGACGGCAATTATCTTGTGGGCATCCATATTTCTGATGTTGCCCATTATGTTCGCCCGGGGGATCCTCTTTTCCAGGAAGCAATGCGTCGGGGAACATCAATATACTTCCCCGAGGGGCAGATTCCGATGCTGCCCCGCCACCTCTCCCAGGGAATCTGCAGCCTGATCCAAGATGAAACACGGGCTGCTTTCAGTTTCATGATCCTGCTATCCGGTGAAGCCGAGGTCTTGAAGGTGAAGATTGTGCCTTCTGTTATCAAGGTTGCAAGACGTCTCACTTATGACCAGGTTGATCGGATGCTTGAGAGTGATAAGGAGATAGGTCTGTTCAATATGCTGCGAAAAAAACTCCGGCAGCGAAGAATTAAAAACAACGCCCTCCTTCTCCCCTTCCCCGATGTCAATATCTTTATTGATCATCAGGGGCAGGTTAATGTAAACTTAGGAAAAAGTGACACTCCAGCCAGAACCATTGTCTCGGAAATGATGATCCTGACTAACAGCGAAGCCGCCAAGTATGTTGCCGATCGTATGGTTCCCGGACTCTTCAGGTCACAACCTGTACTGAAAAACAGAATAGTTTTTGGTGAAGATGACGATCTGTTCCAGAACACCCTTCAGCGTAAACAACTGCCACGGGGCGAATTCTCAACCACTGCAAAACCCCACAGCGGACTTGGTGTCTCCCATTATACAACCGTCACCTCCCCCATCAGAAGATTGCTCGACCTGGTAATGCAGCATCAGCTCAATACCATTGTTCGCAGACAGGAGCCTTGTTTCACGGAAGAAATGTGTAAAGATTTTACTTCTGTGCTCTCTCGCACTATCAGTGCTGCAAATAATGTTCGCCAACAGCGTCAACGGTATTGGCTGCTCAAATACTTAGCTGATCGTAAAGGGCAGCTTATGGATGCACTGATCATTCAGGTTGGCCCCAAAAGAGCAAACCTTCTGCTGACTGACATTCTTATGGATATTGATCTACCGACGCCTGCCGGTTCCGGGCTCACGGCCAACACCATTGTAAAAATTCGAATCGTAAAATCCGACCCGCTCGATAATGTTGTCCGCTTCGACTGGGGTTAATCGCCTTGGATGCCACTTTTTTTATTAACAGATGTATTTGTGAAACACTAAGCGGGCTACGAGACGGATTGTCTCTTTTTTCGGGACAGAGCCGTGCGGCAGTCATTTTTGCACTGGCCGAGGATGATGAGTTATCTATATGTGATCCACAAAATATTTTACGAGGATACGAACCAAAGCTGAAAAACATCTATTTCAATAACGACAACTGGTGTAAACCGGTTGAAAGAAAGGCACCCTACAATTCATACAACTATATAGAACCACAAGAAAATCTACACCTTGACGGGCTTATATCGTATGGAGGCAGTTCATCTCCTGTTTATTACCAGATGTGGTTCACCGAACATCACCCCACTCTCTGCTCCATCGGTCCGACTGAATGCTGGCTCGAACATGCCGTACTCAGACTTTCACACGATATAGCCAATGACAGTTCACTCTATACAGGAATTTCCGGCAGCTTTCTTCGAGAGTATGCCAGCCATGCGGTTCGGGACTACATAGTTGATAAAGCCAACCAGACTATTGGGCTCGATTATCATATCCGAATTTATCCTGTTCTGGATGCTATCCTGGGTATCTCCAAAACCAATGAGGAAGGAGCGAGGCCGATTGGCAAGCTGACCTTTGTTGAGCCGCGTTTTTTAGACACTATCAATTTTCTTGCCCGATTCAAGAGCGATGAAAGGCCTCCCCTTAACAATTTTAAACATGTGCGCAAACTTTTACAGACAGTTGAGCATTCAGATCATACCCTTATCTCAGACGGTATCACCATCCTGGGCATAGGCGACAGCAGGATTTCTCAATTTCATATTACTGTAGAGTTTCAGGGTAAACTTGGTTTTATCAGCGCCGGTGACGAGAAAATATGCAGTTTTCAGGATGGCAGTTATAGCTCCAATACACACCGGGCAAAACTTTTTGAGGTGGAAGAAACTCTTCTTGATTTCAACCTGGAGACATCTTCAAGAAATGATCTTTTCCGGATTGTTGCGAATCTTGTTCATAATGCGGAAGATAAAACATTCGGTTGTACTTTTGTCCTTGATTTAGCGAAGTCTCCTGCAGATACAGCCGGCCAGATCCTCACTCCTCCCCTTGACTTACAAAACCCGAATAAACTTAGACTGGCCGGAGCTCTTGCCAGGGTTGATGGTGCCTTACATATTAGAACCGACCTCCACCTCTACTCTTTTGCCTGCCTTCTGGACGGCCATAGAATCAAAAATGAAAACAGGGCCCGGGGAGCACGCTATAACTCTGCTCTGAGATTTACAGCACAGTATCCGGAAACTATCGTTGTCGTCGTTTCAGCCGACAGGCCGGTTTCAATCTTTCAGGACGGAAAAGAAATTCTAAGCGGATACACAGGTGGTGATTCATCGCAATGCAATCTTTTTCCTTTGCCGCTTGAGGAATGGCTGAAATGTGGGTAGCAATCCAGATGGAATCGTAAAAAACTTCATATGCGAGGCGCATAAATTTCCTGTTGTTTCGGCGTACTAAGGTACGTCGCAATGACAGGAAATTTATAGCAACGAAGACAGATGAAGATTTTTTTCGGTTTCATATTAGATGTCGAGTGCCCACTCGGGAATATGAGCCACAATATAGTTCTGGACCGCCTCCTGTTTCTCAAATTTACTCACATCTTTAACGATTTCCATAATCTCATCATAATCAAACCAGCAAAGTTCTTTATTGTCGCGGTTATATACCGTCAGGATCCTTCGATCTTGCCGTTCAATATCTTCTTCTTCCTGAATAGCACCAATAAGCCTGCTCGCCTCTTCTACACTGAGATATTTTATTTCTTTATCACTCATCTTCATCCCCGTACTTGATGGCAAAAAAAAAGGCGAGCAGGAATTACTTCCTCTCGCCTCAATTATTCTATAAACTGTATACTATGCCGGTTTTACTACTGCACCAGATCTGATGCAACGAGTACAAACTCTGCCCCTTTTAGTGCTTCCACTTGAAGTCACCATACGCACTTTCTTAAGATTGGGAAGCCATCTCCTCCTCGTCTTATTATGTGCATGGGAAACATTATTTCCTGTCAACGGGCCTTTGCCGCAAATCTCACATACCTTAGCCATCTTTAACTCTCCCTATATTTCAATCTGGTAAAAGCTCTATCTGTATAAGCAAAAAAATATTTCAGAATCACGCAATATACCCACTACCGAACATGATGGCAAGGAATTTTACGCTTGATACTGATCAGCTTTAGCGGAGGCCAACTATTCCTCGGGTAGAAAAGAAATATAGATATCTTCTCCCCGAACTTGAACATCATATTTTCTAAGATCAGGGGAATCATGAGTAAGGCATTTTCCCGTATTCAGATCATATTTCCACTGGTGCCTGTGACAGGTGGCTATGGTTCCATCAATTTTACCTGCGGTAAGATCAGCCCCCTGATGTTTACAGCTCACTTCAATTCCAGAAAACTCCTTCTCTTTATGTTGAATAATACCAATTTTTTTTCCAAATATAGAAAAAGATTTAATGTGTTTATCCTTAAAATCATTTATTTTA
>JAUVON010000286.1 GCA_030599175.1 Desulfobulbaceae bacterium
GCCCCTGGGCGATTAAATCGACGTTTGCTATAGAGCAACAATCGCCCGGGGGCCGGGCTCCTACGCATGTCTTTTGATGTGGCTGAGTTTCGTACGTAATCAAAATAAAATTAATCTGCGCGCTATTAGAACGTACTTATACAAATGAGGCAAGTATTACCAGGGAGTTCATATAACTTTACTGTTCCAACACCTTGCTGAGAAACTGACCCGTATAGGACTCCTCCACCGCAGCAATTTTTTCCGGGGTGCCTGAGGCAACTATCTGACCTCCGCCATCCCCCCCTTCCGGACCAACATCAATGATCCAGTCTGCGGTTTTTACCACATCGAGATTGTGCTCAATCACCACAACACTGTTGCCCTGATCCACCAGACGGTTAAGAACATTAAGCAGATGCTGAATATCAGCAGGGTGGAGGCCGGTTGTCGGTTCATCAAGAATATACAGAGTTTTACCTGTGCCCCTGCTTGACAGTTCGCGAGCCAGTTTTACCCTCTGGGCCTCGCCGCCGGAGAGGGTGACAGAGGACTGGCCAAGGGTGATATAAGAGAGTCCAACATCAAAAAGCGTTTGCAGCCTGTTTTTTATCGGCGGCACATTCTGAAAAAAATGCAGTGCCTCTTCCACCGTCATCGCCAGAACTTCATGGATATTTTTGTCCCGGTACCTGATCTCCAGAGTCTCGCTGTTATAGCGCTTTCCTTTACAGCTTTCACACTCAACATAGATATCCGGCAGGAAGTGCATGGCAATTTTATTTACCCCTTCTCCATCACATGCCTCGCATCTGCCCCCCTTAACGTTGAAAGAAAACCTGCCGAGCTTATAGCCCCTCACTCTTGCCTCGGGCAAACGGGAAAACAATTCCCTTATAGGGGTAAAAACACCTGTGTATGTCGCCGGGTTGGATCGTGGTGTTCTGCCTATGGGGCTCTGATTGATATCTATTATTTTATCTATCAGGTCAAGCCCGGTAAGAGAGGTTCCATCCTGTGAAAAACGCGATTCCTTAACACCCAGACCTGCTTTCGCATATCGATACAGGGTCTCAATAACCAGTGAGCTTTTTCCTGATCCTGACACCCCTGTAACACAGGTCATCACCCCTAGAGGGAATACAGCAGAGACCTGTTTCAGGTTATTAACGATACCGTTCTTCACCTGGAGTGATTTCTTCTTCGCCCTGGTAATCTTTCTTCTTTTGGCAGGGATATCAATCTTCTTGTTGCCGCAAAGGTAGGCACCGGTAATGGATTCTTCACTTGCCAGCAATCCATTTACAGGGCCATTATAGACCACTTCACCTCCATGAACTCCCGCCCCCAGTCCCATATCCAGCACATGATCTGCTGCCAGTATCGTTTCTGTATCATGTTCAACAACAATGACGCTGTTACCCAGGTCACGCAGTTCAATCAGTGTGTTGATCAGCTTCTGATTATCCCTTTGATGTAAGCCGATACTGGGCTCATCAAGAATATAGAGAACCCCTGCCAACCTGGAACCTATCTGCGAGGCAAGTCTGATTCTCTGAGCCTCCCCCCCTGACAAGGTTCCTGAACGCCTTTCAAGGGAAAGATAGCCAAGTCCAACATCTTCCAGGAAGGAGAGTCTGTCGACAACTTCCTTCATGATCGGCTCACCAATCTGCCGCTCTCTGGTATTTAATGAAAGAAGTGGTACTTCCGCCAGGAGCTTATCAATGGTCAGTCGTGTCAACTCGTGAATCGACCATCTCCCTACCCGTACTGCCAGTGATTCCGGTTTAAGCCGTGCACCCGAACAACTGGGGCAGATCTGTTCATTCATAAATTTGGACAACTCTTCACGAATCATCCCCGATTGCGTTTCATGAAACCGCCGGTCAAGCTGGGGGATAATCCCTTCAAAGCTTTTCACATTTGACATAATCCGACGCCCCTTCCGGTAATGGAACGAGATTTCTTCGTCTCCCGAGCCATAGAGGAAAACCTGCTGCACGTCTTTCGGCAACTCATTAAAGGGGCTGTCCAGGGAAACCTTATAGTGTTTTGCCACACCGGAAAGCATCTGCCCGGTATAGGAACCCTCCCCTCTCCACCCCCAGGGAGCAAAAGCCCCACTGGCAATCGATTTTCCGGGATCAGGTACTATTAAAGCAGAATCAAAAAACTGTTTTACCCCCAGACCGCCACACTCAGAACAGGCACCCTGCGGGTTATTAAAAGAAAAGAGTTGTGTTGTCATCGGTGGTACGGAAATTGAACAGTCATGGCAGGCGGCCATCTCACTGAAAAGGCGTTCCGAATTATCTTCCGGAAAAAGAACCAGAAGAAATCCCTCTGTCAGCTTTACTGCTGTGCTCACGGAATCGGATAAGCGTCTCCTCACCGTTTCCTTAATCACCAACCGGTCAACAACAACCTCTATGGAGTGTCTGCGATTCTTTTCAAGAGAGATCTCATCATCGGCGTGCAGAATATCCCCATCAATCCGCACCCGAACAAATCCTTCCTTACGAATTCTTGCTAATAGTTGCTCATGCCTGCCTTTTCTTGCTGTCACCAGTGGTGCTAGAAGAATGATCTTTGTTCCTTCGGCCAACCGCATAAGCGCATTAACCATATCCTCAATGGATTGGGCCTGGATTTCGCTTCCGCATATATGGCAATGGGGGTGCCCGCACCTGGCAAAGAGAAGACGGAGATGATCATATATCTCAGTTACTGTTCCAACGGTTGAACGGGGATTTTTGCTTGTTGTTTTCTGCTCAATGGAAACCGCCGGTGAAAGCCCTTCCAGCGCGTCCACATCCGGCTTATCCATCTGCCCCAGGAACTGCCGGGCATATGTTGAAAGTGACTCGACATAACGCCTTTGACCTTCGGCATAGAGCGTATCAAAAGCTAATGTCGATTTTCCCGAGCCGGAGAGGCCGGTAAAGACCACAAGTTGATTGCGCGGTAGATCAACATCAATATTTTTCAGGTTATGCATCCGTGCACCACGAATGCTCAACGTTTTTGGTTCCATATATTGTACGAACAGAGATATATCAAAAAGATAGTATTTGAAACTACCTCAGGAGATTGTCCGAGAATAAGCATTTTTTCTCAAATCGAGGTTTTTCAGAAAAATAAGCACAGCCATATAAGTGATACTGCTAGCATTATTTTTTTGAAAATAACGAAGAGTTGGGGAAAAATGCATTCTCGGACAAGCTCCTAGATTAGAGGCGGAGAGTATTATGGTCTACCTTTATACATCGATCCATAACAACGAAAAGTCCCTTGCTTCGTGCAAGTTCTGCAGCATCATCGTTTATGATACTTTGCTGCATCCAGACAGCTTGAGCACCAATCTCAACTGCCTGCTCAACAATGGGCAGAACATCTTCAGATCGCCTGAAAATATTGACAATCTCAATTGATCCGGGAACTGATACCAAGTCGGGATAACATACCTCCCCCAGAATTTCAGTCTGCCCGGGGTTGACAGGGATCACTTTATAGCCGGTTTCAAGGAGATAGCGTGCCACCATGTTGCTGGGCCTGCTCTCCTTCGGAGAGAGACCAACAACTGCAATTGTAGTAACTCTTTTTAGTAATTTACCGATATCGGAAAGTTCCTGTAACGAATCCAGTGTCTGCATATAACGCCTCCGGGTAACAAACCATTTACTTACATTCCACGCCAAATATAATGAGGAGCCCATGGACAAAAGTCAAGATAGCAATTATGATGGCGTCGTAAAAACTCTTCATCTGCTATTTATCATTTTTACAAATTTATCAATTATGATGGCGGCATAAAAATCCGAGCTTAACGAGTTTATCAATTATATAGTAATCCAATCATGATGGCGTCGTAAAAAGTCCGATCTCCTTCGTTGCAGGTTTTTCTCAGAACCTCAACATACCATATGTATGGTTGAGGGCCTGAGGAAAACACTACGCCTCGTATATCGAACTTTTTGACTTAGCCATCCGAGGGTACAATCAATGTTTTTACGAGCTTGTCAATCATATCTGAAATATAGCAATCAAAATAACGGAGAGGAAATATAATGAATTTTCAAAACATTATCTTTGAACTCAACA
>JAUVON010000415.1 GCA_030599175.1 Desulfobulbaceae bacterium
GGCTACGTGGAGCATGGTTCCCTGGGCATACATCGCATGGCGGACGGTGGGGACCCAATTCTCCCAGCAGTTGAGACCGGAGACGGTGAACTCCCCCACCTGGTGGGTCATTGGTGGGTCAAAAAAATTACCCCAATTGAGGCAAAGAATTTTCACTAGGAAAAAAATCTCCAATAATACCTTCTGCCGTTGGGAAGTGGTTGGGTGAGTGTCAAAAAGGCTTGAGAAAAATACAGTAACTTATTAGAAAGAATCAACTTTCCATTTTGCGTTCCAGAAATTGCTGGTATCAGTGTACCGTAAAAGGCGGTAGAGAGGGTAGCGACATTGATGCATTGCAGTTAACTCAGGTTTGTGAAAAACTTGGAGCTGGAGAGATATTACTCAACTGTATTGATAAGGATGGTACTAATAGTGGCTTTGACATTGAACTCGTGAGACATATTAGCGAAAACGTCTCTATCCCGGTGATTGCCTCTTCCGGTGCCGGAAAGGTTGAACACTTCAGTGAAGTATTTGAAAAGACCGATGTGGAAGCCGCTTTGGCCGCAGGTATATTTCACAGAAAAGAGGTGTCCATTGAGGCTGTGAAGGAACATATGAGGGAACGAGGTATCGAGACGCGCTGAATAGTAAAATCAAATATGGAGAACAACTCAATGCGCATAAGAATCTTTTTTATTGTTGCCCTGCTGCTGACATCAGTCGCTGCCTGGGCACAGAATTATAATATTCCCAATCTGACAGTCGATGAGGTAAAAAAACAGCTCGATCAGCCTGGAAAGGTGCTGCTCGTAGACACGCGGACAGAGGAAGAATACAGGCAGGCTCATATTCGGACTGCCGTCAATATTCCACCAGAGCAATTCACCTCAATCGGGAAATACTTGCCGAAAGACAAAAGCCTGCCCATCATTTTTTACTGTCGAGGTTACAGCTGAGGATTATCCCTTTTAGCCGTAGTTGCGGCTCAAGCAGAGGGCTACACACATGTATATACCTTTCGGGGCGGTTTTCCTGAATGGACCTCTCGTGGGTATCCCATCGAAGGTCCCTGAAAAGATAAGTGATAGGAATGGAGACTAGGTAGACACGAATAGTGACAGTATCAGTGCACATTGAATAAAGACCCTTCCCGATGACTTTGGGAGGGGCCTTTTTCTTTCTATTTAAAGGGAAGATTCAATATAGGTTTATTGACTTTTGAGAGTTTAGAAAACGGATTCAATATATCCTCTGGACATCTTAACAGTTTAAAAATAATTCTTGAGTGTAGATTGATAGCAGAAACCATCAATCGCTAATGCACTGCACATAAAATGAAAAACCCCTTAAAAACAGGGGGCATTGGCTAGGTCTTTTCTACTTGACACTGTCAGACATATCAGCAGTAATGACAAATTCAATAATAGTCTGTTACTTGGCTTTGTTGTTTATCTGAACTATTTCATTTTAAGGGTCAATTAAACTAATTGCTGCGCGCGCAAATCTTTCACCAAGTAATCGATATCCAACATCATCAAAGTGTAAACCATTATCAATAGTACCCAAATCATCTGTATTTACCCAGGTTCCATTTGGGTAATTTTCTGCTACCCTCACTTGAGCTTCTCTTATTGCGTCCCATTGAGCAACTTTATCAGGGAATTTCCTCCCGAATTCATTTATTCTACCTATAACAAAGTTAAATTTAATTTCAGAGTTAAATTTATGTCTTAAATCTGATTCAATTAATTTAATTAAACCAATTAAGTTCTCTTCATAGACTTCAGAATAGCGGTTTGGATATAAACCATCCGTTTCGCCCTGCATCCATATAAAAAATACATCTCTTATATTTTTGTTCCCAATAGCAGCAGAAATCTTACGCTTTAATAAATAATAGAACCACCCTACAGGATCTCCGTCACCGTCACCAGCCAGGAGGTCATATTTGTCATACCAATTTGTTATTGATTGGCCACTAAGAGTATCTTTTACAGCTATTGTGCCAGGACCAAAAGTTTCTTCAATGGTAGGAAGAAAATATCCAATGTCCAAGAGTTGCATATTGGATTGCCCGGAAAGTATGAACAAAGGGTAATATTGCAGCGGTTCTGCATTATTTCCTCTACTGCTTCCACTGCTTCCATATAAAGTCAAAAAGAAAGCTAAAATTATAAAAATATTTCTTTTCATAATGTTACTCTTTTGATTATTGCAATAATGTGTTGGTCATGTTGGGGGGGAAACTTAATA
>JAUVON010000017.1 GCA_030599175.1 Desulfobulbaceae bacterium
CCCTTCCGGAACCTGGCAAATGCCCATCTTGACAATTTCATCAGGACCTTTTTTATGGATTTCCTGGTCAACAAAGGTTATTGAACCGGTTCTGCATGAGACGATTCCGCAAATGGTCATCAGGGTTGTGCTTTTACCGGCACCATTGGCACCAATGAGAGTGATTATCTCCCCCTCATTAATTTCTAAAGAGACATCTTTGATGGCAAGAATATTTCCATATCCGGCCTGCACATTTTGTAGTTTAAGCATCGACATCTTCCCCCAGATATGCCTTGATAACTGCAGGATTTTCACGAATTTCCACTGGGGTTCCCTCGGCGATTTTTTTGCCGTAATCCATCACGAAAATCCGATCAGATAAACTCATTACAAGCGTCATATCATGCTCAATAAGCAGGATTGACTGCCCTTCAGAGGAAATCTCTTTGATCAGTTTTTCCAGCTCAATCGTTTCCTGTGGATTCATACCGGCGGCAGGTTCATCAAGTAGCAGAAGAAGCGGTTCAGTGGCCAGGGCCCTTGCAACTTCAAGTCGTCTTTGTGCCCCATAGGGAAGGTTATTTGCAAACTCATTGACATACTGTTCCAGCCCCACTTTCTGAAGAATAGCATAACTGGTTTCCAGTATAGACTGTTCTTCATCACGGGTAGCTTTATTTCGAAAAACAGCACCAAGAACAAAGGCCTTAGTCCTGCAATGCCTGCCGATCATAACATTTTCCAGAACAGTCATTTTTGCAAAGAGCCTGATATTTTGAAAAGTCCTTGCAAGGCCTTTTTCTGTAACCTGATTTGGTTTCAACCCCTTTAAACTCACACTTGTATCACTGCCTGGAGCAGCAAGGTAGACCTCTCCTTCAGTAGGAGCATAAATTCCGGTAATACAGTTAAAAAAGGTTGTTTTTCCTGCACCGTTTGGGCCGATCAACGCTACAATCTCTCCCCTGTTTACGTCGAGATCAAGAGAGTTTAAAGCACGAATCCCACCAAAATCCATGGTGAGACCATTTACTTTTAATATCTGAGTGTTCATTTCAAAAAGAATTATTTCTGTTTTTCAAATTTATATGTTCTGCGTATATTTGCAATCATCCCTTGAGGACGAAATACCATCATAGCTACCATCACCCCGCCAAAAGCAAGCATTCTATATTCAGACAATGCCCTTAAATATTCAGGCATCAAGATAAGAATAAATGCACCAATTATGACCCCGATTATTGAGCCCATGCCGCCAAGAACAACAATAGACAAGATAATTGCAGACTCAAGAAAGGTGAAACTTGCCGGATTGATAAATGTGGTTTTTGCAGCAAAAACAACTCCGATAAGTCCTGCCCAGAAGGCACCCAGGGAGAAGGCAGCCAGCTTTGTTTTCCGTTTATCTATACCCATTGCCTGACATGCGATCTCATCCTCTCTCAGAGCAATCCAGGCACGCCCAAGCCGAGAATCCTGCAATCTGTTCACGATAAAAATTGTCACAATTACACCAATCACCATGATGTAATACATGTACATAATTGAAGTTTCGAGTGAAAAATCCATACCGAAAAAACCGGGTCTGGAGATATTGGAGATACCGCTTGGCCCCTGTGAAAACTCACCCCAGTTTTCCAGAATCAACCGTATAATTTCACCAAACCCCAGGGTGACAATTGCAAGATAATCGCCACGCAGACGCAGTACAGGAAACCCCAGAATAATACCAAATATTGCGGCTAGAGCTCCACCAATTGGTAGAACCACCCAGAAACCCAGACCAAAATGGTAGTTGAGTAGAGCATAAGAATATGCCCCTACTGCATAGAATGCTACAAACCCCAAATCGAGTAACCCTGCCATGCCAACAACAATATTTAATCCCAACCCGAGAACAACGTACATAAGAGCCGTTGTCATAACATTTGTCTGATACACAGAAAAAAAATGTGGGAAAACAAGAGCAATTGCCAATATCATAAAACTGAGCACTGCCAGCTGTTTTTTATTGTTAAGAATGGAATGGATAACATTCCGAGACGGTTTGCTCTCTTTTTTATCTGCAGTAACCCTTAGTTTTCTCAACTTAATAAAACTCATGACGAGATAAACCGTGAAAGTTACAATCGCAACATAGGCGGCGTTCTCCCATCGATAGCGAATAATTCTCTCAATCGGGTCAACCTTGATAACCATTATGGGAAATGTCAGAAAAACAAACCAGAGAGCTACGCCAAGGGCCTTTTTTAATTCTTTTATCAACAACATCAGTGCTTTACTCCAGGAAAACTATAATACAAAACAAAAGATAAGCACCCTTAAAAACCAGGGTATAAACTCCGACTTCGAGAAACTTTCACCACAGAGGACAATTTATCTTTCAGTATTAGATATTTTATACTTTCTTCGTTTCAGCTTTGCCAAGCAACCCTGACGGTTTAAAAATCAGGATAAGAACGAGAAGGGAAAATGCAAAGACATCTTCATAATCGCTCGACACATAACCGGTGGCGAAACTTTCTGTCAGTCCAAGTACAAGACTTCCAAGAACTGCCCCGGGAATAGATCCGATTCCCCCTAGAACTGCTGCAGTGAATGCTTTGATTCCGGCAATAAAACCTATATAAAAATTTATCTGACCTATATGGGAGGCGATAAGAAGTCCACCGATGGCAGCAAGAGCAGATCCTATAATAAAGGTAGCAGAAATAATCTGATTAACGTTGATCCCCACAAGCATTGCCATTGTCCTGTCCTGAGCTGTTGCCCGCATGGCTTTGCCTACACGGGTAAACTTAATGATATAAGTCAGAATCAACATAACAATAGTTGTTGTTATAAGAATAACCAGATCACTGGATCCTACGATATGGGCTACTGGCTCCATAAATTCGAATTCAGGTATGAGTGCGGGAAATGGCAGGAAGTCAGAGGTTTGTGCCAGCAGTACGTAATTTTGCAGAAAAATAGACATGCCTATCGCACTGATAAGCGGTGATAAACGTGGTGCGTGACGAAGTGGTTTATATGCTATTTTTTCAATAGTATACCCATAAGCACTTGACCATACAGCAGCGGCTACACCGGCAATAACAATAATAGCGAGTAGTGGAAATCCATAAATTGACAGCACGGTTGCTACTATAAAAGCAGTAAAGGCGCCAATCATATATATTTCGCCATGGGCAAAGTTAATCAACCCGATAATACCGTATACCATTGTGTACCCGAGAGCAATCAGCGCATAGATAGAACCACGGGTAAGACCGCTGAACAGGAGTTCAATAAAATAATCCATAAAAACCACAAAAAATAACCTGAAACGGAGTGCATCCCATAACAGCCGCACCCCATTTCAGGTAGATTAACAAGCTAACCCCGAGAAACGGGATAATTACTATTTCATTTCTACAAATTTTCCATCCTGCACCTGGTACACTGAGAAGCCAACTCCAACCGCATCACCCATTTCATTGAAAAAGATATTGCCGACTGGGGTCTCCACTTTCTCAGTCTGGAGTACTTTCTTCAGGGCTGCAAGATCTGTAGACCCGGCCATTTTGATAGCATTAACCATTGCCAGCATAGCCGAATATGCATTCTCGTAGAAAGCGCCATGATCGGAATTGAAGGTAGCCTTATGGGCTTCAATGGCTACCTTTGACAGAGGATTACTGGCATTATCTTGAGGTCCTGAAGCGTAAGCGCCTTCAGCATTTTTGCCAGCAACCTTGATAAAGGTCATATCCTTAACACCATCATCGGAGATGAAAGTAGTTTTTAAGCGCTTCTTCTTCATCTGGCCGACAATTTTGGATGCTTCAGGATGATACCCGCCAAAGATAACAGCCTCTGCACCTGATTTCCTGATTTTCAGAACAATCGCAGAATAATCTACGGCACCGGGAGTCACACCTTCAAAAAGAACAACTTCTGCCTTTCCTGATTCCTCCAGGAACTTCTTGGCAAATTCAGCAAAGCCTTTGCCATAGTCACCTTTATCGTGAACAACTGCAATTTTGGTATAACCAAGCTTTTCAAGAACAAAATTTACATCAACTTCAGCTTGAGCATCATCGGGTGCAATAGTTCTAAAGAAGTTCGGATAATCGCCACTCTGGGTCAGAGCAGGATTGGTAGCCGATGGTGACATGACCAGAATACCCTTATCTTTATAGATCGGTAAAGCTGCTTTGGTAGCACCGGAACAGATATGGCCGAGTACAACTTCCGCCCCTTCAGAGGCAAGTTTAGTTGCAGTATTGGTTGCAATCTCAGGTTTGCAGACATCATCCTCGATCAGCAATTCAATCATTTTCCCATTGATACCACCGGCATCATTGACCTGTTTTGCAACAATTTTAGCCGCGTTTACAGAAGGTAATCCATATGATGCGAGATCACCACTGTGCGGTCCTGCAACACCAAACTTGATAGTATCTCCTGCAATACCCATGGCCGGCACTGATAAAGCCATCATAACACAGGCAGCAGTTGACACAAATTTCCCACTTAGAGCTAACTTCATTTTATCCTCCCTCTAGATGCATTGATTAAGTAAACTCACCCAGTCCTGATCCAACTCTTCTAGTTGGGGAAAAGAGCAAGCATATACGACGAAGTCATGATATTAGTCTTTTACTGTTGATTTTGCAAAATCAAAAATGAAAAATTCCTTTTATTTTATCTGGAGTTTAGTGCCTTACTCTATAACTTCTGCAATAAAAGCAAGAAATCGAGGAAGGTCGTCTAAAATTATATGGTTGAATATACTTTCATTGCACTTATCCAAGCATTCTAAAATTCCTATTTATTCGGGTTAGTGCCAGCATCAGAGAGTGAATACAGAGAGGCCTCCGAGGCACTTATCCAGCGTAGCTAAAAGTTTTCCGACTTGTCGGGTGAGATATTCAGGAGCTGCATTGAACACGATAGACTTTTTTTTTGTTTTGGGACGGCCATTGAGCCCATTGTACAGTGGGTTGATGAGTACCAGAGCTACCCTTTATAAAAAAAACATTTTCAAGCGTCATACGCTTCCTGTCCCTGTCATTTCCATTGGCAATCTCACTATGGGGGGATCCGGAAAGACACCGGTAGTTCTCAGTCTGGCCCAAATGCTGAAACAACTGAATTATCGTCCTGCAATCATCAGTAGAGGTTACGGCGGTAAGGCAAGTAAAAGGAGTAATACTGTTTCCACTGGAAGGAAGATCCTTCTCTCCCAGGAAGAGGCAGGAGATGAACCTTATATGCTTGCAAAAAAACTAGAGGGAGTGCCGGTTATTACCGGCAAGTCACGCATTCACCCCTGTAAACATGCCATAGAATCATACGATGCAAATATCCTCCTCCTTGATGACGGCTTTCAACACCTTGCCATCAATCGAGATATTGATATCGTACTGTTTAATGCGACAACACTTGCCGGCAACAGCAGAGTCTTTCCGGGCGGTGTTCTGAGGGAACCTGTGAGTGCTTTAGAGAGGTGCCATGCCTTTATGTTGACGGGAGTCACTGACGGCAACCGAGAAAGAGCAGATCAGTTTTCACTTCTGCTGAAAAAAAGGTTTCCGGAAAAGCCACTTTTCTTTTCAGAAATTTCCGGCTATGAAGTCTGGGCTGCCGATGGAAAGGAGAATGTTGGAGATTTTTCTGACCTTGGTCGAACTTCTGGTTTCTGTGCGATTGCAAATCCAATCCGATTTAAAGATTCAATTGAAATGAGTGGCATCGACCTTGTGCAATTCTCATCCTTTGAAGATCACAAAAAATACGACCAGAGGTTGGTGGACAAATTATGTAAAGTAGCCAAAGAGGCTGGTGTTCAAAGCCTCTTGACTACTGAGAAAGATTTTGTGAAAATTGATCATTTAGAAAGAACCCTGCCCCTCTATGTTCTCAAAGTGAAGCAAAAGGAAGACAAAGAGTTTGCAGAGTATATTTTTAATACAATATAGAAATACCAATAGATTTTGCTTAGTTCAGAGAAATTTTTTTGGCCTGTCAAACCCATTAAAGTGTGTCTTTTTACCTCAATGAGTGTCTTTTAACCCACACTATGATTTTTATTGAAACAAATTCACTTTTCTTCGTATCTGGCTGCAAATACGCTCTTTATCTATATTCATATTTTTCAACAAACTAATGGCATAAATTTTGCTTAATTACAGTAAACTCACATTTATAACTCAGGATTTTATATGCCATTACCAATAGATCCACATCAATATACATTACGGAAACCGGTTAGTTGTTGCGGAGTTGGACTCCACTCCGGCAGAACTGTGAATCTTTCTATTAAACCAGCCCCTAAGAATAACGGTATTCGATTTTTTCGAACTGATATCTTGCCGAATGAACATATTAAGGCACATCTGAATATGGTCGTAGATACCAGGCTTGCTACAACTATTGGCAATGACAATTTCCACATTTCGACGACTGAGCATCTTATGGCAGCCCTGCAAGGGTTTGGTATCGATAATGCGGATATCGAACTGGATTCAGCGGAAGTACCGATTATGGATGGAAGTGCCGATCCTTTTTTCCAAATGATGAAGTCATCCGGGAAAAAGAAACAGAATGGCATGAAAAAAGCACTTCGGATAACCAGACCGATCCACTATACCGATGGTGATAAATCTATTACAATCAAACCGTATAATGGCTTTAAGATAACTGGTGAAATATGCTTTGACGATGCTGTAATAGATAGCCAAAAATTTTCTTTTAATCTTTCTACAGAAAAATTTGGTAAAGAAATTTCCCGGGCCAGAACTTTTGGATATGTTGAACAGGTCGAAGAATTATGGGCTAACGGACTGGCACTTGGCAGCTCCCTTGAAAATGTAATTGCTATTCACTGGAATCGAAAGTCAGTTCTCAATGAAGATGGTTTAAGATTTGACGACGAATTTATCAGACATAAGGTACTTGACCTGGTGGGTGATCTTGCACTTTTAGGGTGTTCGGTTCTTGGACATGTCAGTTCATATAAAACCGGCCATACAGAACACCTGGGTTTTATGAAGGCTATCGCCGCATCTCCTCATTGCTGGGAGCTTATAGAGATGCGAAAAAATGGTCCCCACGCTGTTATGAATCGAGTCGTATCAAAATCGAAGGCTGCCAGTGATATGATCATGCCGCTTTTTAATCGTGACAGCCAATTGGTTGCTGCAGCCTGACTTGCCTTTTACCTCACTCCTCTAATTCTCAATAAACTAGTGATTACCTACGCAGAACATTAGTTTTGTCAGGTATTATTGAGAATCATTCACATAAACATCCCCTCACATTGACGATTATTCGAAATGTAGTATAATAAGTGGTACGACTGTATACTGTACTGTACGGTCAGGTATTTTCTTTTCAGGCAGGAGAAGGAATGTGACACTCTTAGAAGGTCTCTTGTGGTTAACTCTTAACGTATATCATGAAGCACGTTCTGAGCCACTGATCGGACAGATGGCTGTGGCACTGGTAACCCTAAACCGTGCCAATGAAAAACACCTGCCGATCAAAGACATTGTAAAAGAGCCTTATCAGTTCAGCTGGACTTTTCAGAAGGACTCTTATTTCCCGGATGATCCAGAAGCTTTTTTTGAATGCCTGAAATCAGTATACACGGCTCTGCAAACCCAGGACTTCACCAATGGTGCAACGCACTACCATCACAACACTATAGAACCTTACTGGGCAGAACACTTCATCTATCTTGATGAATTCGGATCCCATAAATTCTACAAATAAATGGTTTTACGCACTGCCGGCTTTCTCAAGCGCCCTGCACATATTGTCAAGTAATTCAGGCCCCATTTTAATTGAAACAGGATATATCAGCGTTTTTCCTAAAATATCAGCCGACTGCGGCAACAATTCCGGATCATATATAACACGTCGTTTTCCTCCCGTTTCCATGAATGGATACCCTGACCTGGTTATTGTTTTTCCTTCGAGAAGATGCTCCCATCTGGGATAAAAATGCCAGCTGTTCTCGGCAAAATTGATTGCACCAAAACCATCAGACTTGAGTGAGTTATTTACCCTTGTGCAGTGGTCACGATCCTGCAGAGAAAAGGCAAAGAAGGTTGCTGAATCTCCTTTTTCATCAATAAGATGCCTGAAGGTAACTCCAGGAATTTGTCCTGCAGCATCTTTAAGTGTCGCTTTGTTTTTTTGCTGGGCAGCAATCATTGAATCTAACTTTGCAAGCTGGGCTATGCCAATGGCTCCCTGAATTTCCATCATTCTGTAATTAAATCCGACAAAACGTCTTCCCTCGCCCCCTCTTCCTCCGGAATTAACTTCATGATCATGGCCGTGATCATGATATTCAGACATTGCTCGCCACAGTTCCAGATCATCAGTTATTATCATACCACCTTCCCCGGTGGTCATCGTTTTCACAGAATCAAAGGAGAAAGTTCCGCATTTACCAAAGCTGCCAAGATGTTTTCCGCCAATTTTCCCTCCGGCTGCCTGTGCGGTATCTTCAAGTACCGGAATACCATATTCAGTTGCAATGGCCAGAATTTCTTTAATTCTGGCCTGGGCACCAAGCATATGAACAGGAATTATACATTTCGTTTTGGATGTTATTTTCTTTTTCAGGTCTACAGGATCCATATTAAGCGTCGTATCTACCTCAGTAAATACAGGTATGGCACCAACTTCAAAAATAGCTTCCCAGGTTGCAACAAAGGTAAACCCCTGAGTGATAACTTCATCACCCGGGCCAACTCCAAGGGCGGTAAGAGCAACTTTCAGAGCGGCCGTTCCTGACGTTACGGCCTGACCATAGGATGTTCCGCAATAATGTGCAAATTTCTCCTCAAATCCCTTTACCTTAAAGACTCCATTTCGCTGCTCATTGAATTCATACCGAAAAAGAACACCGGTATCGAGAACGTCCATGACTTCTTTTTTTTCTTCTTCACCAAATATTTCAAATCCAGGCATAGCAGGCTCCTGTTATTGTTTTACGATGCTGCCATTAATTTATCGTTATCGATCAGCCTTACCGAATCGCCGATTTTGACTGCCAGTGCCAGTACGCTGTGTTTATTGACAAATTTGTCGGGGATAAGGTTGAATTCATTTACAACAACAGCATATTCCAGTTTTCCACCGGCTTTAGCTACGATCGCTTTTACTTTTTCTATTACCGTGTTGGCAGCAACGTCATGCCGGTCCTTCACTAAATCCCTGGCAGCATGAATTGCCCGGGAAAGGCAGAGTGCAGTTCTACGACCTGCACCGTCAAGATAGCGATTCCTTGAACTCATAGCCAAGCCATCTTTTTCCCTGAAGATAGGCGCGCCAATAATCTCAATATCGTAATTGAGATCTTTCGTCAACTGCCTGACAATCACCAGCTGTTGAAAATCTTTTTTGCCAAAAACTGCAACATCGGGAATAGTAATATTGAAGAGTTTTGTTACCACCGTTGCGACCCCGCCAAAGTGCACAGGCCTGTCCTTGCCACACATCCCCTGAGAGAGCAATGTTACATTAATGCTGGTCTGAAAATTTTCCGGGTATATCTCTTCCGGTTCGGGGCAAAAGAGCACATCCACTCCTTCACCCTCGGCCAGACTGCAATCGGCCTGAAATTGCCTGGGATATGATTGTAAATCCTCACCAGGGCCAAACTGCTTCGAGTTTACAAAAAGAGATACAATGGTTTTGTCCGTCACACTTTTTGCTCTACGCATTAGTGACAGATGACCTTCGTGCAGGCATCCCATCGTTGGCACAAGAGAAACTTTATACCCTTTCTCTTTCCACTTCTTTGAAAGGGAGTTAATCTCTTTTACAGAGTATACAATTTTCACATTCTTGTTTTCAGTTGTGCGATTCTCGCTTCAATTTCAGATCTCGCCTGAGCTGCCGCAGGGTCATCGCCTACATTAAGCAGAAAATTATTATAAATCGTATGTGCCTTTTCGAAATTACCCTGGGTCTCTTCAATGCGGGCCAGCCCTGTATAACCGATATGATCGTAACCTTTGATTTCTTTCAAAAGATCATACTGCACCGCAGCCTCAGCAAATTTTTTATCAGCCTCCAGAGCCTGTCCGGCCCCAAAGAGTAAAAGGCTATAGAGTGGACTTGTCTTGCCGACACTTTTAAGCTCATCAAGATATCTTCCGGCAGCTGCAGCATAGGCACCGTTCTTCATATCAAGATGGGCAAGTTCAATTCTAGCCCATTGTGCTGAGGTTGTACTTCCATACTTATCTGTTACTCCGGCTAAAGAAGCAGCTTTTTCCCCATTGTCAGCCTGTAATGCTGTCGACAAAGCAGAAGCAGCATCTTCCACAACACTTTTACGGTAAGACGAGTAGAGAGACAGAGATATGACTGTGACAGCAATCACAACAAGAAGGATAATAATTAGACGCTGGTATTTCCGTATAAAATCTATCACTTTTGGTGGCAGGTTGAAGTGCTCTAGCAGTCCTTCGACCTTATCCATTTTTGTCTCTTCAGTAAGCCGTTTATCAAATGCACTCTCACTGGACATTTACATCCCTCCAATTAAATAGTATATGAATTTTCTTAGAGACTTTCGTCAGCTGGGACAATATAATATAAAGCTCAATATCTGTCTATGTGTAAACCAGGATTTATGAAACCCTAACTTGAAACTATCTTAAGATCTCTATGCTTCACGATACTCAAACTGAACCCATACTCACGGTAACTCAACTTACCAGGTCAATAAAAACTCTTCTCGAAGGCGAGTACAGATTTATTAGAATTAGCGGTGAGATTTCAAACTTTAAAACTCCTTATTCAGGCCACTCCTACTTTTCATTAAAAGATTCTCACTCACAAATTCGAGCTGTACTTTTCAAAAATCAGAAAAGATATCTGAGTCATACCTTATCAGACGGACAACAGGTTATCTGTTTTGGCAGGATATCTGTATATGAACCCAGGGGAGAGTATCAGATCATAGTTGATACTGTTGAACAGTATGGCAAGGGTAACCTGCAAATTGAGTTTGAAAAATTAAAGAGAAAATTGGCTGATGAAGGTCTTTTTGCTGAAGAATATAAGAAACAGATCCCGCCCTACCCTGCAACGATTGTAATAATCTCTTCACCAACTGGTGCTGCACTTCGGGATTTTCTGAAAATTGCTGCAACCATGGAGTCCCATGTTCATATTAAGATACTGCCGGTTCGGGTGCAGGGTAAAGAGGCCGGTTCTGAAATAGTCAAAGCGATCCAACTTGCAAACAGGCTGGATAATGTCGATATTATTGTACTCTGTCGTGGAGGAGGCTCTATTGAAGATCTCTGGGCTTTCAATGAAGAGCCTGTAGCCCGTGCAATCTTCGACTCTGTAATTCCTGTTGTCACAGGAATAGGACATGAGGTTGATTTTACCATAGCTGATTCCTGTGCCGATTTCCGTTGCCCTACTCCTACCGGAGTTGCTACGCAAATACTCCCGGACGTTTCTGCAGTGAGGGCACATCTGGAGCTAATAGAGAGGAGGATAACCCTTCACTTACAGCACAAGGTCAACTATTTAGAAAGTATACTTAGAAATAACATAAGAGTACTGAGTGATCTGGACAGAATATTCGAGACTCTGGAACTGCGTCTTAATCTCGGTAAGACATATCTACTCCAGGCGATAGGAAATAGCCTCTCTGGCAAGGAAATGCGCTTTCATCGTCAGGTACAAAAGCTGGAATCCAATGCGCCCCTGACAAAACTGGAACTACAGGAACAACAACTCAAACTGCTTTTCACTCAGCTGGTCAACCGAATACAAACGCAGCTCAAAGATAAAGAGTCAAGGTTTGGCAATGTGGCAATCACTTTGAACGGTGTCAGTCCCCTTGCAACTCTTGCCAGGGGATATTCAATAGTTACTCGGCTCACTTCATCCGGCAAACCTGAAAAAGTGGTCACCCGGGCTGCAGATATAGTACAGGGAGACAAGCTCGGGATCCTCCTCCATAGAGGATCCCTGGAATGTACGGTGGCAAAAGTTAAACCATGATGGCGTTGTAAAAAATCTTCTACAACAACTCAAGACCGGAGAAAAAATATCCGATTTCAAAGGCTGCTGTCTCAGGAGCATCGGAACCATGGGTAGCATTCTCTCCAAGAGACGCGCCGAATTGACGGCGTAATGTTCCTTCTGCTGCCTCTGCAGGATTGGTCGCCCCCATAAGATCTCTCCATTTGAGAATAGCATTCTCCGCCTCAAGCACCATTACAATACAGGAACCACTTGACATAAATTCAGTTAGTTCACCAAAGAACGGCCGGTCTTTATGTACATAATAGAAACCTTCCGCCTCAACCAGGCTTAAATAGAGTTTTTTCAAGCCAACCACGGTGAATCCTTCCTCATAGATACGGCTGATTATTTTACCACTGTTGCCATCGGCAAAGGCATTAGGTTTGATAATTCCGAAAGTTCTTTCCATTGTTCTTCTCCACTTGTTGATTTACCGGAAATTACCCCGGATATTTTGATTATTCAGACCATCAGCCCACCCAGACAATTCCTCTCAGAAAAAGAGAAATCATAATAAACAAGAATGAGCCAACAAGTACCAATTTGTTGCTTGTTTTGATATCATCAGCCGTTATCTCACGAGTATTGTCGCCGAGATAGGGTTTATCCACTACAGTTCCGGAATATAACAATGGTCCACCAAGCCTTACTCTAAGAGCTCCGGCAACAGCAGATTCAGTATGACCGGCATTTGGACTGGAATGATTCAGCCTATCGCGGAAAAATATTTTCGCTGCCCCTCTGTAATCCAGTTTTAAAATAAAAGCAGCAAATATAAGTATAAGACCGCTGATTCTAGCCGGTATAAAATTTACAAAATCATCAATTTTGGCAGCCATTCTACCAAAATATATGTATTTTTCGTTTTTATAACCGATCATCGAATCCATGGTATTGACACCCTTATAAAGAAAAGCTCCCACGGCTGACCAGCCGATTGCAGTCATGTCAAGATATGGTGAAAAGAGGCTGAAGATCACTGCAAAAAAGAAAGGTGCTGTAATCCCGTCAACCATATTTTCCGCCACTGTCTCAACACATGCCTTACTGACCTCCGAGTCACTTAAAATCTGTGTATCCCTTCCTACAATACGCCCTACGGCCTTTCTGGCACGGTCAAGATCAGAGTCATGAACCAGCCGGTTGTACACAGCCATACTGTGGCGCATCAGGTCTTTAGCAGCAAAGGTCGTATACAGTAGCAATATGGCGGTAATATCACCAAGTAGAGATGAAACAGCATAGCACGCAGTTAACAAAAAGAAGACCAGACCACCAGTAACAGACAGTACCATTGCCACGGTAAAAGAACCGGACAAGACCGGCTGTTTCATCAATCTTCTGGTTATTTTTTCGCTTATTTTGCATAAAAATCCAATACCTTTAACAGGGTGTGGATACCACCGGGGATCCCCAAACAGAAAGTCGAGAAACAGTGCCGAGAAAATCTGGAGAGTATATATCATCAGGAATTTATATTTTTACCACAAAGAAGGGGATTAATTCAGCCGGAAAAGAGGCGGCATCAAAACATAGTCGACCCACTACAAGCCCAGCAGACGGTAGATTGTATCAATGTCACTATTTTCCCTGACGCAATCCGCCAGACGATCAAAGGCAGCTTCAAGATCGTAAGGGGCAATTATTTCACCTACAGGCTGCAGGCCAATTCTGCTTCGCAGCTTGTCTATAAACCACCGGCGAAATTCGTCTGAATCAAAGACACCATGCAGATAACACCCCCATACACGGCCACTATTATCCACGGTACCGCAACTGGAATTATCATCAAAGACAAAGAGAGGATTATCAGAGTCGGTTGAAATCCCATGATGAATTTCATAACCGAAGATGCTGCTTCCGGAATCTTTATGTACTCCTTTTACCCGAATAAGCTGCTTGGCTTTTCTGATCACAGTTGTCATTTTGAGGATATTTAAGCCGGCGATCTGACCGGCAGCTGATTCAATTTCATGGGGATCTTCAATAGTCTCACCGAGCATCATATACCCTCCGCAAATACCGACAATTTCACAACCGGCTTCACGATTCTTCATAATCGCTTCAATAAAACCCTCAGATTTTAAATAGAGAAGATCATGTATCACATTTTTTGATCCGGGAATAAGTATAGCCTGGGGTGTCCCAACTTCTGTGGCTTTTGTCACTATACGGATATGAACATCGGGTTCATCCAGAAATGGTTCAATATCAGTGAAGTTTGAAATATGGGGGAGATTAAGCACCACAATATCGACACTATCCTCTCTCACCTTTTCCCTGTTGAAAAGTCCCTTTTTAAAGGAAACCGAGTCTTCTTCGGGCAGACCCAGATTGGCAAGATGGGGTATAACCCCCAAGACCTCGCGACCTGTATGGTTTTTAACGTAAAGATGGGCTGAGTCAAGCAAAGAGGCCTGGCCCCTGAACTTATTTACCATAAAACCTGCAATCAGCTGCCTCTCCCACTCCGCCAAGACCTCCATAGTGCCGACAAAAGAGGCATATACTCCTCCCCTGTCGATATCCCCTACAAGTATGACAGGAGACTCTGCATACTGTGCCATTTTCATGTTCACAATGTCATTTGCTTTCAAGTTGACTTCACCGGGAGAACCAGCCCCTTCCAGAACCAGTACATCATATTCATTTGCCAGTGAATCAAAACTGTCGCGTACAGCTAACCAGGCCTTTGGTTTATAGCTGTCATATTCCAGTACAGACATATTGCCTACCGGTTTTCCCTGTACAATAATCTGACTACCCGTATCTGAATTTGGCTTTAGAAGGATTGGGTTCATACGGCATTCAGGATCAAGTCCGGCTGCCTGGGCCTGAACCACCTGGGCCCTGCCCATTTCATCACCCTGCAAGGTTACAAAAGAATTCAGCGACATATTCTGAGCTTTGAACGGGGCGACATTAACGCCGTCCTGGTAAAGAATACGACAAAGTGCAGCAGTTAAGATTGATTTTCCGGCATCGGAGCAGGTGCCCTGAAACATGATTGACCGTGCTCTTTTCCTGCTGGCCGTTTTTACAATTTTTCGGCCAAAAAACTTTAAAAATAGTGCGAGTAACTGCTTATTTTCCTTTCTGGTGCGCACAGCTATCCGGATAAATGATGAGTCAAGTCCTTTATAATTATCACATTTTCTGATCATTACTCCATGGTCGAGACAGAAATCGGCTAGTTCAGAATTTTCCAGACCATTTTCAATTTTGATAAAAAGATAATTGGCAGAAGCCGGATATAATTTAAGCTCGGAAAAAGAACTCAATTCAGTTTCCAGTTCCAGACGCAACTCCCGGCAGAGTTTTCTTGAATTGACCTGATACTCTTTATCCTTTAAAGCTTCTACTCCAACAGCCTGAGCCAGACTGTTTACTGTCCATGGAGGTAAATTCTCCCGCACAAGTGCGGCAAATTCCGGCGCAAGTATACCGTACCCAACTCGCAGACCAGGTATAGCATAGAACTTGGTCATTGAATTAATGGTTATAATATTTGATTGTTCCCCGGCAAGAGAGATCCCTTCATCAATAAAATCGAGAAAGGCCTCATCAAAGATAAATATCGTTTCAGGAAATTCGATTGCCAGAGACAGCAGTTCCTTCCTGTCACAGATAGTTCCGGTAGGATTATTGGGAGTCCCTAAAATAACCAGATCACCCGGCTGGATTTTACTCTTTAGTCTGTTAATTCTGAATGCAAAGTCGTCACTTTCTCGAAGCTCAACTGTTACAACCGGCAATCCTCCAAGCTTAGATGCCTTAACGTAATCAACGTAGGAAGGTACAGGGATAAGAGCTCTTTTTGCGGGAATTATACGGGTCAGCAGATAGAGAAGTTCTGTAGTACCATTGGCAGCAACGATACTTTCCTTACTCACTCCACTATGCTCAGAAATTGCCTGAATAAATTCGCTGTTCTCAGGATCAGGATAATGAATGATCTTTTCCAGGGTAGCACTTACCAGACTGCGAAACCATTCCGGAGGTCCAAGAGGATTTATATTTGCGCTAAAATCGAGAATATGACCACTGTCCAGATTGTTATCACGACCAAATTTATGAATATTGCCACCATGCTCAAATTGTTTCATACGATTTAGAAATTATTTTAGGATTTACTTTTTATCAGTAGTGTCCGGTTTAGATCTCGAAGTCTACGCTATCTGCAAGAGGATTCATGGGTATTAGAACAAACCGCGATAAATACCAAATTCATACAAGAGTTACAAAAGCTATAGCAGTAACCATTTCTGCAATTTCACAAGCAGCCCCCAATGTATCTCCCGTTGCCCCACCGAGCTTCACATTACACCACCTGGTAAAAAGGAATAGAGTGCAAAATAATGTTATAAAAACAACGGCAATAGCAGAGGGAGCGAGAACAGCGAGCAGAAACATCATTATCAACAATGACAAACCAGCAGCTTTTTTACTCTTTTCAGAATAGAAAAGCTGGCCCAGGCCACCTTCTTTTCGTGCGTAGCTCTGCAAAGCCATCACAAATACGAGTGAACACCGACCAGCCAGAGGCATAAAAAAAATGGCCAGGCAAAACGTTTTTATATCCATCGAACTTAGCGCTGAATACTTGCCAAGCAGGAGAAAAACAATAGCAACAACACCCATTGCTCCGGTTCGGCTGTCCTTCATGATTTCCAATGCTCTTTCCCGCGGCCTGGAACTGAGCAACCCGTCAGCACTATCAGCGAGGCCGTCGAGATGTAAACAGCCCGAGATAAATGCGAGAAAGCCTAGCATGCATACGGCAACAACCTTGATCGGTAAAAAGTTACATAGGAGAGCAGCAAGAACATACCCCAGAGATCCAATCAGAGCCCCTACCACAGGGAAAAAATAAAGACTTACGCTGAAACTGCTGCTGTCATCTCCAGTTCGCCAGGAGAGCGGCAGTACGGTAAGAAATCTGATTGCAGCACTTAAAGGAACAAAAAAGGACTTCAACTGTTTACCCCTCAGCTCATTTTTGTTCTGAGTTTATATGAAACTATTTATCTGCCCCTGCAACAGCAGCTTCCTCAAAGGTGGCAACCTTTGTCAGAATTGCCACCGCACCTTCGACAAGATTCATAGCCATTGCCGCTCCTGTACCTTCGCCAAGGCGAAAGCTGAGATCAAGTAACGGTTTCCGGCATCCCAGAAGTTCCTGCATTGGTTTGTGCCCGGGCTCAACCGAGCGATGTGAAAAAATAAGATAATCGCGAATAAAAGGTTCAATTTTATAAGCTATCAAAGCCCCAGCCGTGGAAATAAAACCATCTATCAATACAGGTTTACGATGTGCTGCAGCGCCAAGTATCACCCCCGCAATACCGCCAATCTCAAAACCTCCAACCTTAGCGAGAATATCAAGACCATCACTCTTATCGATAGAGTTAACCTCCAACGCTTTTTTAATTACACTAACCTTATGGGCAAGCTGCTTATCATCCAGTCCGGTTCCTCTTCCGGTCAACTCCTCAACGGTTTTCCCTGTACATACTGCGGCTATGGCCGTTGATGGAGTAGTATTACCGATACCCATATCCCCGGTACCGAACAAGTCAATCCTTGAAGCCAGTTCATTGACGATATCAATACCGGATTCAACGGTCCTTTTAGCCATTGCCTTACTCATTGCCGGACCAACAGCAATATTATCAGTTCCCAGACCTACTTTTTTGTTTATTATCTTCCCGGTAGAAGCAAGATCCGTCAGATCGGCAGCCACACCCATATCAACAACATGGACTTCAGCCCCGGCCTGCAGGGCTAAAGCATTAATGCCAGCACCTCCGTTAACAAAATTATATACCATCTGAGGGGTGACCTCACTTGGATATTTGGACACATTCTCCGCTACCACCCCATGATCACCAGCCATTGTAATAATTGCCTTTCTCTTAATATCAGGACTCATGCTGCCGGTAATTCCTGCAATATCAATTGCAAGATCCATCAGATCCCCAAGAGCCCAGTGTGGCATTGCGAGATTGTTGAGGCGGTTTTCAGCC
>JAUVON010000284.1 GCA_030599175.1 Desulfobulbaceae bacterium
GAACCTTCAGGTCCAAGAACAAAGAGATTAAACCCCTGATGACGAATACCTATACCAAACCCCACTGCCTCCAGGGCACGTTCCTGACCGATAAACCGTGTTACTCCATCGATTTCAGCAGTTGTTTCGAAGGTAAAACTCTCAGGATTACAGTAGTGGTATGCCTCATGGGAACCCAGTAAGCGAATACTCATATCACTCCTTAGACGGTTTTTAATTCTGACCAGCCAGACAATCAATGAAGAATGATAATTTTTACAATTTCTTTCATTTTAACATACTTGCTGCCAAAAATAAATCTGATTACGTATGAAACTCAGCTGCTTTTTTCATCACCATTAGTGCCTTACTCTTGAAACCCTGTCATAAAAAACAAGAAATCATGAGAGAGGTTTGAAACCAGGAACTTAGAGTGACCACCAAGGCACTTATCCAGCGACTCTAAAAAGTTTTCCGACTTGTCGGGTTAAATATGCCGGCACTAATATCTTCAGTTAGGGATTTACAAGCAGAAATGAAATAGTTTAAAGTAAGTAATGAAGAAAAATTTTATCCGATTTGTCCCCAATGCATTGTCAACAGGGCGGCTCTTCCTTGCTTTTATCTTCCCTTTCTCCCCGGAATGGTTGTGGCTCTGGCTTGTTCTAGGTAGTGGCTTCAGCGATTTTCTTGATGGCTGGGTGGCGAGAAGATGGCAGGTACAAAGCTGGCAGGGGGGTCTGCTGGACGGAGTTGCCGACAAGTTTTTTATTCTCTCTGTTCTGATCACCTTTGTTTCAGCAGGAAAATTTTCAGCTTGGTGGATTCCTGCCCTGCTTGCCCGAGACCTGCTTGTTGCTTTCACAGCCATTTATGCCGTCTCGATAAAATCCTGGGAATCATTTAAAAAAATGGATGTAAGATGGTCCGGCAAAATTGCAACAGTCAGCCAGTTTTTCCTGTTTCTTGTTGTTCTCCTTCTCCCTGCATGGATTTGGCCCGCCCTCTGTTGCGCCGCCTTGTTAAGCGGCATTGCAGCTTATGACTATGGACGGCTGTTTTTACTGGAACTGCAGCATCGGGCAGAGAAAAAGACGTCTAACATGTAATTCATTATCAGTTTCACCCCTTCCCCCCCCCTTCACACTTTCATATTACTCTATCTTCTGATATAGTTGAGGAGTAGAGAATAACAATCTCGTGCCTGCAATTTCCCCTCTGCCCAGAGCGAGAAATGTACCGTACAGCTCAGAAACATCCATCCTATCAAATTTCAATCCGTATTGCTTTACCCGCCATTCTCACCATTCTTCTTTTTGTGATGGCCACATTCTTTATAATTCTTCCCGCCCTGGAAGAAAGCTTCATTGAGCAAAAGCGTGAAATGATACATGAGCTGACGGAATCTGCCTGGAGCATCCTGGTTTCTTACGAGGAACGGGTGAGAACCGGAGAGTTAAGTGAGGAAGACGCCCAGAGTCGAGCTATTAAACATATTTTAAACTTCCGTTACGGGCCGGAGAGAAAAGATTATTTCTGGATCAATGATATGGAGCCAAGAATGATCATGCATCCTTACCGCTCAGACCTCAATGGCAAGGATATTTCCGGGTTCCAGGATCCCAACGGCAAGCACCTTTTTGTCGAGTTCGTTCGTGTTGTCCGGGAGCATGGTTCGGGTTATGTAGACTATATGTGGCAGTGGAAAGATGATGCCAGCCAGATTGTACCTAAGTTATCCTATGTCAAAGGGTTTGAGCCATGGGGATGGATCATCGGTTCCGGTATTTATATCGATGATGTTCATGCAGAAGTGGCGAAGATCAGGAATAAACTATCGGCAGTTGCCGGCGCAATTTTACTCATTGTTGCATTTCTTGGTTTTTATATGGTCAGACAGACTGTGCTCGGTGACCGGTTGCGCAAACGCATGTGGAAAGAACGGGGGGCCTTGCTGGAAGCGTTGGAGATAAGTGAGGATCAGTATCGGTCGATGATGGAATATACCAGTGACTGGATATGGGAAATAGATAAGGATGGCATTTACACCTACTCCAGTCCGAAAGTCCAGGATCTCCTTGGGTATTTACCGGAAGACATTGTCGGCAAAACACCTTTTGATATTATGATCGCCGGTGAAGGGGAGCATGCGGGAAAGGAACTTCGGAAAGAAATTCTAGCCGGAAAACCATTTGTTGGATTGGAAATTGTCTGCAGGCATAAAAATGGTTCATCCGTAGTGATTGAAAAAAACAGTGTACCGTTTTACGGGGAGAATAGAGAAATCATTGGCTTCAGAGGGGTGGCCCGGGACATTTCCGACCGTAAACGCGCGGAAGAAGAACTCTGGAAAAGTCACAATCAACTCTACAAGAACCTTGAGGAAACCGTGCGCTCTCTCGCTTTAACTGCCGAGAAGAGGGATCCATATACAGCAGGACATCAGATGAGAGTGGAACGTCTAGTTCATGCCATGGGTTTGGAACTTGGCCTGGCTGAAAATCAGTTGCAGGGATTGTATTTTGCGGCCCTGCTGCATGATATCGGCAAGGTAGCCCTGCCATCTGAGTATCTGTCGAAACCAACCACCCTGACCAAAGAAGAACGTTCCATTATTCAGTGTCACAGTGAGGCTGGATATGAGATACTGAAGAATATTCATTTTCCCTGGCCGGTTGCGGAAATCGTCTATCAACATCATGAACTGCTCGATGGTTCCGGATACCCCCGTGGACTTACAGGCCCGGACATCCTGCTCGAAGCAAAGATCATTACCGTTGCCGATGTGGTTGAGGCAATGTCATCCCATCGACCATATCGACCTTCTCTCGGAATCGAGGCAGCCCTGGATGAGATCCGCTCAAACAAAGGCATCAAATATGACATCGAGAGTGTTGAAGCCTGTATCTATCTGATAGAGGAGAAAAAGTTCAATCTCGAAGCAGAGGGCACTTTATGAAAAGAGTTATTGCAGGTAAGACGCCTTCTGCTGGCTGGAATTTTTATTGAAAATTTTCATGTTCTTTTCCAGCATCGACTCTTTCATCAGATCTTCCATGGCCTGGATCAGGTGATGTTTTTCTACATGGGGAACGAGATTGTTTTTATCTATATTTGCCAGAATTGCGATATTTTGCATTCTTGGGTCAAGAAAACCCTCATTTTCCACTTTGTGCACCGTAATCCCCCTAACTTCGCAGCTTTTATTTAAAAGAGTCTCGGACACTTCTTTATCTGAACCCAGGCGGACACCTAGCGGCTGAAGTACAGTATTAAAATAGATAAGGCATCCATTATCTCTCAATGCTGTGTCAGCCCCACGCATTGCCTCATGCCTTTCCATTGCCACAACAAGATCAGCCTTTCTTGCCGATATCATTGGGGAGTGGACTGTTTCCCCAAATCTCAGGTGCGAGACAACCACACCTCCGCGTTGGGCAAGTCCGTGTGTGTCAACCGCCTTTGCCTGAAGACCTGCATGGTCTGCCCCACGCAGCAATATTTCTGATAGCAGTCCAATGCCCTGTCCGCCTACTCCACAAAGGTATATATTAAAGGATTTCATGTTTCCTTCTCCAGTATTTCAGTGTGTATTGTTATCTGGTAATAGCTTTTGTTGGGCATGTCTGAATACAAGAACCGTCGCCAATACAGAGTTCATTATTAACTGAAATCGTACCATCATTGTTTCGCTCAAAACTTGGACACCCAAATTTCTGGATACATACCTGGATATTCTTGCATTTTTCCTGGTCAATTCGAACATGGTAAGGATTGCTCCCCTTAGCCTTTCGCTGTTCTTTAGCAAAAAGAAGCATGCAGGGATGTTTTGCGATCACAACATTAAAACTCTCTTCATTGACGGCCTGCCTTACCAGGGTGCGCAGTTCCTCCTGGTTATAGGTATCCGTTTCAAAGATGGATTTTATGCCGAGTCCTTCAAGTAGTTGCCGAATGGGGATAGCTTCAGTTATTTCGTTAAAGTTTTTCCCTGATGCAGGGTGGCCCTGATGGCCGGTCATGGCAGTGGTACCGTTCTCCATGATTATCAGAGTGAGGTTGTGTTTATTAAACAGAGCATTGATTATGCCGGGAAGTCCTGCATGGAAAAA
>JAUVON010000362.1 GCA_030599175.1 Desulfobulbaceae bacterium
GATTTCTTGTTTTTTCTTACAGAAGTTCTGGTGTAAGGCACTAATAAATTTATTCCTTCCAAGTAGTCAAGAGAAATTTGACAGGGTAGTAAACCCTCGGTTTTTTGTTCTGAACAAAGACTGTTCACCAGCACTCGCTACTGCAGCGCTTTCGCCTGAAAAAAGGTAATCTGAAACATACTTATGATCAGCAAAAATCGCAGATGATCCGGGCAAAAGCTATACTGATGAAGCAGGTGTGCAGAAATTTCTGAAGAAGGCTGACATGTGGAGAGAATATTTTCTTGCAAACTGGTAGAGCAAACTTGAGTGCTTGACTTTGGTTATTTCACATGTTTTCCTGGGAGAACACTGTTTTAGATAAAGTGTTTGTGTGGAGGAGGAAAAAATAGATTCCTCCATTATGGATTTTCACTGTCCCTTTTATATTGCTGTGGGATGTAACTGTATACAGGAGATAACATCATGAAAAAAGTGGTTTTGCTGGTTCTTGTGGGTTTAATGATTTCCATGTCTGGGGCGGCTTTTGCTGAGAAATTGTACGTCGGAACAGACACAGCTTTTGTTCCCTTTGAATATAAAGGTAAAGATGGGAAATATACAGGTTTTGATATTGATCTGTGGGCAGAGATTGCAAAACGCATTGGTGTTGAATATGAACTGAAACCGATGGATTTTAATGGTTTGATTCCTGGATTGACGACCGGAAATCTTGATGTTGCCCTGGCGGCAATCTTTATCAAATCTGCCCGAGAAGAGAAAATTGACTTTTCTCACCCCTATTTCAGGGCTGGACTGAAAGTCATGGTTCTGGCGGACAACGAGGATATCAAGGCCCCGGCTGACCTGAAAGGAAAAACTGTTGCTGTCAAACTTGGGACAGCAACCGTTGAATATGTTGAAACCCTTGGTGCGAAGAAAATCGTTAAGTTCCCGAATATCGATCAAGCCTATCTTGAAGTAGTAACTGGTGGTGCTGATGCAGCAATGCATGATACCCCGAATGTTCTCTATTACATCAAAACTGCCGGTAAAGGCAAAGTTAAAGCCGTTGGGCCTGATGTCAAAGCGGCTCAATACGGGATTGCTTTCCCCCAGGGGAGTGCTCTACGTGACAAGGTAAATGTTGCACTGTTGCAGATGATGGAAGATGGCGCTTACGCTGCTATATATAAAAAATGGTTTAATGCTGATCCTGAATAATCTTACGAAAGAAGTACACTGACCTGTGTTGAAACCATTTTTTCAGTTTCAACACAGGAAAAAGTGTCGGCCAGGCTCCCTTCAGCACCTGCGTGCATAGGAGGGGGCCTTTGTTTGTGGGAACCTCTAAAATTGATGGCGTCGTAAAAAGTCCACCGCTCCGTCATTCCCGCGCAGGCGGGAGATAAGCGTAGACTTCGATCTAGAACGTATTGAAATAACTGGATTCCCGCCTGCGCGGGAATGACCGAATAGCGAAGAATTTGAGTTTTTACAAGTTCATCAAAATTAGCAGCCTCTATAAAAGAGTGAAAATATGGATTTTGAATTTTCAGTTATTGTCGAGTCTTTACCTGCTCTTCTTGGAGGAGCCAAACTGACTTGCATTATAACAATTCTCGGAATTGTCGGTGGTATGGCCTGCGGTATTTTAGCCGGTCTGGGTCGTATCGCAGGAACTAATGCTCTTGGGGAGGAACCACATGGAATCTACAAGCCGATTACTGTTTTGGTTCGCTATATATCCAGTGGCTATGTTGAGACAATCCGTGGAACACCGATTATAGTTCAGGCAATGTTTCTCTATTTTGCCTTTCCCATGCTGGTAAAAGCGGTTACTGATATCGAACGCTTTCGTATCGAGGCTTTAACTGCCGCAGTTATTACTATTATCTTCAATGCTGGAGCTTATATTGCGGAAATCGTCCGGGGTTCAGTCATCTCTGTGGACAAGGGTCTTCTGGAAGCTGGAATGTCTCTTGGTATCAGTCGTTTTCAGCTGATCGTGTATGTAATCGGTCCGATAGCTTTTCGAAGAATGATCCCTCCTCTCGGTAATCAGTTTATCATTAGCCTCAAGGACACCTCGCTTTTTATTGTTATCGGGGTTGGTGAGTTAACCAGGCAGGGCCAGGAAATTATGGCCAGTAATTTCAGAGCGCTTGAAATCTGGCTGACGGTGGCCGTTATGTACCTGATTATGACAACAGTGTTAGCCATGTCGTTGCGCCGCATCGAGCGAAAAATGGAGATTTTCTAAATTTAAAGACGGGAAAAAGATGTCACCCATTATTGAATTAAAAAATGTGTGTAAATCCTTTGGCGATACAGAAGTTTTGCACAATATCGACCTTTCCATTCAGGAGGGTGAGGTAGTTGTGGTCATTGGTCCGTCCGGTTCCGGGAAATCCACTTTGATCCGCTGTATCAACTGCCTGGAACTGATATCGAGTGGGGAGTTGGTCGTTGACACCATCAGGATCCCTGCTGAGAGGAAAAAGGTGCGTCAGATAAGGCTGGAGGTTGGGATGGTTTTTCAGCAATTCAATCTTTTCCCACACTTGACCGCACTTGATAATGTTGCTTTCGGCCCTTGCAAGGCGAGAAAAATGAACAAGTCCAAAGCGGCGGAAATTGCCCGGGATCTGCTTGACAAAGTTGGCCTGGCTGCATTTGAAGACAAGCTCCCTGGCCAACTTTCTGGAGGACAGCAGCAACGTGTTGCCATTGCCAGAGCACTGGCAGTCAGCCCAAAAGTCCTCATGTTTGATGAACCGACTTCGGCTCTGGATCCTGAAATGATTGGCGAAGTACTGGATGTCATGAAAAACATAGCTAAAGACAGCGGCATGACCATGGTTGTCGTTACCCATGAAATGGGGTTTGCGGCTCAAGTCGGTGACCGATTGATCTTCATGGATGATGGAAGAATTGTCGAAGAAGGAAAACCTGGTGAAGTGATGAAAAATCCACAATCGGGTAGACTCAAGGACTTCTTAGGACATGTGAAGCAC
>JAUVON010000142.1 GCA_030599175.1 Desulfobulbaceae bacterium
CTGACCACTATTATCAACCTCGATGACAAAAGCTATACTCTAACCCCTGAACTGATTTACACCCGTTTCACCAACTGGGAGATGCGTTTACGCTTCAGCTATCTTAACGGTCCCATTTATTCAGAATTTGGCGAAAAGCAAAACAGCAACAAGTTGGAAATCCGACTGCGATATTTTTTCTGAGCATGTTTTATATGAAAGTCATCACGTCCTGATCTGTTGGGGAGCACCGGGTAATTAAAAAAGTTAACGGGGATATTCAATTATAACCTGAACCTTTTGTCTACCCCATTTCAGGGCTTCTTTATGTGAATTAAAGTAGAGGTCAATTCTATCCGGACCTTTTATGGCGCCGCCTCGGTCTTCCACCACACCCCAGCCATAACCGGGAACATACATGCGGGTTCCAAACGGGTAGTAGCGAGTGTCCGCAGCAATAGTGCCATCTTCAGCCAGAAGATACCATGGGAAGAATAGTGTCCGCACAGGGATCATCCATGGGCGGCGGATGGAGTCCATGGAAAATAACCCCTCTTCAGGTTCCTCAGGATAGGTGCCGCTGGCGGTTTTACCACTGTAGGGAACACCTTTTCGGGAACCTTCACTTACAAATCTGTTCCAGAAATCGAGATGTAAGTAACGATCCCTGCCTCGTTCCCAACTGCAGCAGGAAGAGCAGCCGCAGTAGGCGGTTGCCTCCATAACTTTTGTTACAGGCGGCTTTGAACAACCGTTAAGGAATAAAAGAAAGAGGGAGAGGAGTAGAGCAGAGGTAGAAGCAGTGTACCTCTTATTCATGATAATCTTGTAAAAATTCATAGTGTTACGATGCCATCATTCATGTTCTGTGGAACCATTTTTTGACCTCGACTGCAGTGAACTGTTTAACAACAGGCCTGCCATGGGGGCAATGGGAGAAGAGGTCGGCCCTGACCATTTCATTAAGGAGATTGTCAATTTCTACCTTTGACAGTTCTGTTCCAGCCTTTACTGCTGCCCTGCAGGCCATAGTAGCCAAAATGGTGTCAATATAACCACCACCACCTTTTCCACCTTCACTGCCAAATTTTTCAAGAATGTCATTGAATAATTCTCCCGGGTTTGCCTGACCGGCAAGTGCGGGAACAGCAGAAATGATATAGGAATTGCCACCAAATTCTCTGATTGAAAAGCCCATTCCTCCAATTTCTTCACGATATTTTTCGACCAGTTGGGCTTGGAACAACGAGAGCTCAACAGTCTCGGGAAACAGGAGGTTCTGCCGGGGCACATTACCTTCAAGGAACTGTTTTCTCAATTTTTCATACAACAGTCTCTCATGGGCTGCGTGCTGATCAATGATAAGTAATCCTTCACTGTTTCGGCAGAAGATATAGAGATCTTCAAACTGACCTATTACCAGAAGGTTGTGGTGCTGTGGTCTGTTTTCGACCTTCCCTGGAGGAATTGTTTGGGATTGAACCCTGATTTCGTCTGTCTGCCTCTCAATTGGTTCAGCAGTACCAATGATGGAGCTCTGAGAAGGAGAGAGGTGAGTTCTGGTTGTATGGAGATGGTGGCTGTTTCCTGTGAAATCAGGTGGGATTTCAGGTTCAGGGACAGGGGGGGAGTTAAGAGACTCAGTGGTGTCTGAGCCTGTCGGAAAGGATTGTTCATTCTCGATTCTACTATCAATGGGGACTCTGCTTGTTTCTCTTTGCTCTGCCTTGCTGAAAAATTTGCTTCTTGTCCGTTCCTGTTCTTCGGCCATGGCTGATGCAACCGCTCTGCTGAGAAGTGTATGAACATCCCTCGAATTGCGAAATCGGACTTCATGTTTTGCCGGATGGACATTAACATCCACTTCCTGTGCCGGAAGGGTGAGGTGGATAAGCCCTGACGGGTTTTTTCCTTTCAGCAGGAAGCCGCGTAAACCTTCGCTTACGCCATGTACTATCATTCTGTCTTTAATAGCTCTACCATTAACAAAAATCCGTAACTTTGCCGGCCCTGGAGACACTTTTTCCGGAGGAATAAGAAACCCGCTAACGCTGCTCTGCCTGATCTTGTGGTCGATGGGGATAAAGGAGTCTCGATAGTTAAGGATATGACCAAGTCGCTGTTGGATAGACAACGAGTTATTGAGATGTATTGTTTCTTTTCCGTTTATTCGCAGGATAAAGGTGATATGTGGTGAACCAAGAGCGTGATTTTTTATCACTTCATCAATATGGGCAAGTTCAGTTCGAATCGTTCTGAGAAACTTACGCCTGGCAGGCGTGTTGCCAAACAGATTTCTAACCTCGAAAGAACTGCCGTAACTGCAGCCGATTTCATGTACCTGCAACAGTTTGCCATATTTTAATACAACCTTAGTGCCCAGTTCATCTCCTTTGAGGCGAGAGATAAGAGTGAATTGGGAAACAGAGGCTATGGAGGGGATAGCTTCACCACGAAAGCCAAGGGTCGTTATAGCAGCAAGATCCTCTTCCACATGAATTTTGGAAGTTCCATGCCGCTCAATGGACAGAAGAATATCATCTTCATCCATACCTTCACCATTATCGATGACACGGATAAGCCGGGTTCCGCCGCCTTCAATCTCTATCTCAATGCGGCTGGCTTTGGCGTCAATACTGTTTTCTACCAACTCTTTGACAACCGATGCGGGGCGTTCAACGACTTCACCTGCGGCAATCTGATTTGCCAGCTGTTCAGGAAGGATTCGGATTTTCGACATTACAAAACTGATTATGGTTGATTGTTGAGGATGAAGTGGTACTGTGCTTATTCTCGGACAGCCTCCTAGTACCTGTGTTTTATATGAAAGTCATGCCGCTCCTTGGACAGGGAGGTATTTGGAGGAGTGTTGACATAACAATCCACAGCCTGCGAGGACGTTTGGCGACACTCCTCCAAATACCGGTTACTTTACTTTCATTACCATTATTCTTTCAAAAGTGTCACCCTCAAAAAAAATACCAGTTAAGAAGGCTGCTGTTCGCAAGAAAGCCTATAACGAAAAACATATTACATTTTTTCTGTTGTCTATTTGTTTTCTTCAGACCTCTTTTCTAGGCCTGTTACTTTACGTCCTTGTAAGTTTGCACATACCGGACATTCGAAGTGTTGCCAATTATCAGCCGCCGCAGGCAACTGTGATCTATGATGGAGAAGGACGGATTATAGATCGTATGTTTATTGAGAATAGAACTGTAATACCTCTGTCGTCAATGTCACCCCATTTACCCAAAGCTTTTGTTGCAGCAGAGGATGGCAGATTTTTTGAGCATCCAGGGCTGGATTTTTTCTCAGTGCTCCGGGCTGCAATAAATAATTTGAGAACAGGAGGAAAAGGGCAGGGAGGATCCACTATAACCCAGCAGGTAGCAAAGTCTTTGCTGCTCACTCCTGAAAAGACCTATGTGAGAAAATTTAAGGAGGCTATCCTCGCCTGGCGGATAGACAATCTTCTCAGCAAGGAAGAGATCCTCTATATTTACCTTAATCAGATCTACCTGGGAGAGGGTGCGTATGGTGTAGAGGTAGCTGCACAGACATATTTTGGTAAAAAGGCTTCCCAGCTGAATCTTGGAGAGTGCGCTTTGCTGGCCGGCCTGCCCCAGGCTCCGAGTCGTTATTCGCTAAAAAAACATTTAGATCGTGCTACCGAACGGCAGAAGTATGTCCTTAATCGAATGGCTGCCGATGGTTATGTCAGTGCCGGTGAGGCAAAGAAGGGATATGGTGCTGCCATTAATTTGAATAAACAGCCCTTGCACCGTTCCGGGCCCAACAGTTATTACCTTGAGGTTGTGAAAAAAAGAGCTCGTGCTGTGTTGAAGATGCCGCTTCAGAAAGCAGGCGCTCATATCTATACTAATCTCGATCAGAATCTGCAGCGAAAGGCGGTGGATGCTGTGCGGAAAGGGGTGAAGAGCTCTCTTTTAAGGCAGAGAGCGTCGGGCGGGAAAAAGAAAAATGCACCCCAGGGGGCGCTGGTCTGCCTTGAGATTTCAACAGCAAAGGTTCGTGGCATTGTCGGCGGCACTGATTTTAAAAAATCACCTTTTGACAGGGCTACCCAGGCACGAAGGCCTGCAGGCTCAACTTTTAAACCTTTTGTTTATGCAGCAGCCATGAAAAAAGGCTGGTCTCCAGAGTCAAGAATTGCTGATACTCCATTTACCATGATTGGTAAAGATGGCAAGCCGTGGCGGCCCAGGAACTATTCAGGTACCTATCACGGCCCTATCACTCTTCGCAGTGCCCTGGTTCATTCCTATAATGCTGCAACTGTACGACTTATGCAGAAGGTCGGGGTGAAAGACGTTGTTTCACTTGCCGGGAGAGCCGGTATAATGTCACCAATGGATCCCAATCTTTCGCTCGCATTGGGGACCACAGACGTGTCTCTTTTGGAAATGACCGCAGCATACTCCGTATTTGCGGGCAATGGCACCAGTTATCCTCCTTCCTTTATTGACAAGATTATATCACCGGATGGCACTGTTCATCGTCTCTCGGATAAATGGCAGCGCAAAAAGGTTCTTAAAACAAAGGAACTGCACCAGATGCAGTCAATGCTCAGTGATGTTGTACGTAGTGGAACAGGAAAACGGGTTCGTGAAGTGCCCGGGGTGAGGGGGGGGAAGACAGGTACTACCAACAATAACCGTGATGCCTGGTTTATTGGCTATGATAACCGTTATACGACAGGTATCTGGCTGGGCAATGATCGTAATCAGAGCCTTGGCAGAAGTGAGAGTGGTGGAACGGCAGCCGCACCTGTCTGGCGAGATTTTATGCTCTCTTTAAAGAAAAAATAATCTTCAAAGTATAAAACTAACCAAATATTCCCTTCAGGGTGAAAAAGAAGAGCATCGCCATGAGTGCACCGGCAGGCAATGTTACAACCCAGGAAATTACAATATTGAGTACCACGCGAAGATCCAGGGCCCCAATGCCTCGAGCGAGACCTACCCCAAGCACTGAACCGACAAGGATATGGGTTGTGGAGACGGGCAGGCCGGTTCGGGAGGCGATAACAACAGTGGTCGCTGCAGCAAGTTCAGCGCAGAAACCACGGGACGGTGTTAACTCGGTTATCTTTTTCCCTACGGTCAGCATTACCCTGTAGCCAAGGGTTATCAAGCCGAGTACTATACCGAACCCACCCAGCAGTAGAATCCAGACGGGAAGATCAGATTCCTGCATCACTTCACCCCCTGAACTTACAATACTGTAGACTGCAGCCAGAGGACCGATACCGTTGGCAACATCATTTGATCCGTGAGCAAAGGCCATGGAGCAGGCGGTAAACAGCATCATTGGGGTGAAAACCTTTTCCACACTGGCATAACTGAATTCCCGATTTGCGCTGGGATCTTCTTTAATATTTCTGATAAAGTAGTAACCGATAGCAGAGGTGAGTAGCCCGAAGAAGATGGCAAAACCAAAACTGCCGGCAGTTGTCAGGTTTATGTTAAGATGCTTCAGCCCCTTAAACATTGTTACCAGGGAGATTACAAAGCCTACGAGAAAGATATATGCGGGTGCATATCTTTTTGCATTTTTCAGCGGGTCATCAGTGTTGAAAATCAGTTTTCTGGTACTCATGACCAGGAGAAAGGCTATTGTGCCGCCTACCACCGGAGAAACCACCCAGCTGATAACAACACTGCCGACCTTAACCCATTTAACGGACTCCGGCCCGATACCGACAATGGCAAAGCCGATGAGAGCTCCTATAATCGAGTGAGTAGTGGAAACAGGCCATCCTTTGGTGGATGCAACCATAAGCCAGACGGCCGCAGCAAGCAGCGAGGCCAGCATGCCATAGACCAGAATTTCAGGATTGTTGACGATGCTGCTTGGATCAATAATTCCTTTTCTGATTGTTTTGGTTACGTGTCCGCCAGCAAGGAGAGCACCCAAAAATTCGAAGATAATGGCAATAATGATAGCCTGTTTTACCGATACAGCACCTGCACCCACAGAAGTTCCCATCGCATTGGCAAGATCATTTGCGCCTATCCCCCATGTCATATAGAGGCCGAATATTACCGCAAGAATGATCATGATGGTGCCGTATGAAGCTATGATTTCCATCTGTGTGTCCTTTTTTATTTAGATAGGAAAAGCAAAAAACGATCAGCCAGGTTTTCGCACTGATCAGAAATTTGACCGAGAAGGTCGATAATTTCATACCAGAATATGACCGAAACCGGGTCGAGGTCACTCTCTATACTGAAAAGGGCTCTTCTGGTGCGGTGCATGATTGCATCAATGTTATGCTCACTACGGCGGACTCCTGCTATCATTTCCGAGGTCTTATCAAGTTCTCGTCCTCCAAAGCCGACTTCAAGGAGTTCATCCAGCCGTTCAATCATTCCCTTGGCTTCAGAAGAGATCTCCATGGTTCCTTCAAGCAACTCGTCAAGGAGTTCCTTGATCGCCTCGGGCACATCCATATCCCTGTAGGTGAGAATCTTGCCTATTTCCTCAGTTGTACCAGCAAGGTGATCCTGTTCGCTGACAAGGCTCAGGAGGTCTTTACGATCCACAGGAAGAAAAAGAGATTTTGGCATATTCAGCCTGAAGGTGGATTTGAGTTTGTCAGCCTCAGTTTCAAGAGTTTTGATCTGCTCCGCAATGTCAAAGACCTGGTCTGTATCTTTTCTATAGAGTGCATCAAAAAGAACCGGGATAAGGCAGATGCAGGAAAAAACAACCCGCATATGCTCCTGGATCGGTTTGAAGGGGGATCCCCGCAGGAGTCCGGAAAGTGAACCTTTTGGTGAAAACACCATATTTTAAACCTCCTCAGTAGAGTTTTTTAAAAAACACACCGGGAAAAATTAGACGATTGAGCTAACTGCTCAAGTTACCTGTATTTGTGGAAAAGTACACGTATAATAGTCGGATAATTTCCGGGTGCAAGGGGTCAGGTGAGTTTATTGATGAGTTTTGTCAGTGGTTCTGCAGGGAAACTTACCGGAATGAGATTATTGTCAAGTTCAATAAAAATACTTGGCCCTTCTATATGGGCGGAATAGATAATATGGTGGTTTTTAATGGTAC
>JAUVON010000066.1 GCA_030599175.1 Desulfobulbaceae bacterium
GCTCCAGAACTTTAGTCATAAAAAACAAGAAATCCAGGTAGGTCGTTTAAAATTATATCGTTGAATATACTTCCATAACACTTATCCAACCATTCTGAAATTCCGATTTATTCGGGTTTATATGAAAGTCATGTGTAATTTGGAAGGAGAGGGATTCGGAGGGGTGTTGCCACAACAGGTAAGCGAGCCTGTGAGACTCCGATCCACAGCTTGCGAGGACGTTTGGCAACACCCCTTCGAATCCCGGTGATACCACTTTCATGCTTCGTTGTGAAATGTGTTTCATGGGTGTTAGATAAAATAACCAGAGTTACATTTTTGAATAAAAAATGACTATACTAAATAGCACTAAGGAGGGTTACATGAGAAATCAACGACCAATTATTGGCATAACAACTGTCAACCAAAGGCGGGAAAAAAAAACCTACGCTGTGGTTAGTACTAACTATAGTTCCTCTGTACAATTGGCAGGCGGAACCCCTATTCTCCTGTCACTTTGTGTTAATAAAGAAATTTTAGACAACTACTTAACCATTATGGATGGATTAATTATCACAGGCGGAGATGAAGCGGTAAACCCTCGCTTATATGGAGAAAATCCCATACCTGCTCTTAGATCGACCTGTCCCAGTCGTGATGAATGCGAGACCTACCTCTTCAAAGGCGCACTGGAACAAGACATGCCTGTCCTCGGTATATGCCGTGGCATGCAACTTATGAATGTTGCAGCTGGGGGTGCACTCTACCAGGATATTTTTACCCAAAAACAAAATGTGTTGGGGCATCAGCCAGTTGATATGCCGGTTGATGAACTCTATCATAGCGTCCTGATTCAGAAAGATTCAAGGCTCAGAAATATTTTCAAAAAGAAAGAGCTTATGGTCAATTCTTTCCACCACCAGGCTGTAAAAAAGCTCGCAGCGGATTTTGTCGGAACCGCAATTTCGGAAGACGGAATTATAGAAGCGATGGAACATAGGTACCGCAAATTTGCCATTGGTGTACAGTGGCATCCTGAGGACCTCACAGCTCGTCATGCCCACTTCCTGGAACTTTTCAAAGCACTGGTCTCAGCATCAGGAAACGTGACTATTCTTGATTCACCGTAGGGTTGCCACGGAAAAATACAAAATAATTGTCAGGCAACCAGTGGTGCAAGCAAGACACAGAGGATAGCTTCTCCTCCAATATGATTCTTCTCGAAGTCTGCGCGTATCGGGAGTCTACGCTTACCTACTTATCCATCGAAATTGAAGTTTTTACGAGTTTATCAATAAATTGCCGAATCAAATTTTAACAAATTCTTTTCAGCCCGGGACTTTATTCTTCTGATATGATTTTCCGTCTGGACTGAAGGTTATACCGTTTCATCCTGTTCCATACAGTGACCCTGGAAACACCCAATATTTTAGCAGCTTGTGACTGATTGCCGCCTGACTTCTCCAGGGCTTCCAGAAGTTCGAGCCGTTCAATCTCCTGCATATTGAATGCCCTCTGCTTCCCCCTGGACTGCACCTTTTTCTGGCGAAAAATGGTTTCCGGAAGATGGCTGGGGTGGATCATATTGGTGTGGCAGGTCACGAATGAGTATTCCAGAGCACCTTTTAATTCCCTGACGTTCCCGGGCCAGCTGTGACGCATCAGGATGTCCATGGTATCTTCTCTAATACCATCTATTGCTTTCTCATTTTTCAGTCGCATTTTGCGAAAAAATGATTCCACCAGTAATGGAATATCTTCGGCTCTGTCTCGTAGTGATGGCAGAAAGATTGGGATGACATTAATGCGAAAATAAAAATCTTTTCGAAATTTTCCCTTTTCGACAAGGGTGAGAAGATCTTGATTTGTTGCGGATATAATACGAACGTCAGTAGATATTGGAGCACTGGATCCGACCCGTTCGATGACTTTTTCTTCAAGGACTCTCAGTAATTTAATCTGGGTCGCCAGCGGCAGATCACCAATTTCGTCAAGAAAGAGATCCCCCTTATCCGCTTTTTCAAATCGACCTGCCCGATCTTTATAGGCGCCGGTGTAGGCACCTCGCACATGGCCGAACAGCTCGCTCTCAAGGAGCGACTCGGTAAGACTGGCACAATTGACTTTGATAAAGGGCTTATCTTTTCTGGTACCAATCTCATGGATTGCCCTGCTCACCAGTTCCTTACCGGTGCCACTTTCACCATAAATAATTACAGGGGCATCGGAATGAGCTGCATTTTCAATCATGTCGAAAACCCGCTGCATGGGAGTCGAGGAGCCGACAATGCCATGGAAATCATTTTCATTGTGCAGTTGCTCACGATATGCCTTCAGCTGGTTTTCTTTTTCAATTATCTCCGTTAGATCGGTGATCGTACCAACTGTGCCAATGATATTTCCGGTTGTATCTTTCAGTGTTGCCGTATTTTTCAAGGCGTGAATGTGAGAGCCGTCTTTTTGCCGGATACGGCATTTTCGTTGCTCTGATTCATCGTATGGCGAGATGTCATTCTGCTGGAAATCGGAACCAAGTATTTTGCAGGTCTGGCCTATTAATTCTTCTCGGGAGTATCCGGTTATCTGCTCAAAAGCCTGATTAATAGAGACAATGGCCCCGCTGGTGTTGACGATCACAATTCCGTCACGAATAGTGTTGACCACTGTTTTCCAAAAACCATCTAATTCCCGACCGATCATTAGCATACCCTGTTAAAGCTTAACACCTGTTAAGAGGCACCTTGTTAACACTTTAACAGTCTCTTAACAGTTTTATGAGAAAATCCAAGGCATCTTAACAAATTTTTAAATGATTTGGAACACTATTTATACTGTGTACCGCACGTAATTAGTTGTTATCAGCCAGTAATATAATTAACTGTTTTGTAGTATCAGTATAACTGATATGTGGTTGGCCCGTTTGTTGCTCAATAATAGTAATTTTGAAAAGTAAGGGGTAAATGAACGTTGGCAGATAAAACAGACATTGTCATAGATGTAAGGCATTTCGTCTCCTGGTTTTCCCTGTTGAAAGTAACCCAGGTATTCAGAGAGATGAAGCCATATGACATCCTGGAGGTACGGGGAGCCGATACTGATACGAGAGAAGATCTTTTCAAGGTCTTGCCTGAATCGACATACCAGATTCTCACAGCAGGTTGTGAGGATGATGACGGTTTTCTTCAGTTTCGAATACAAAAAAATGTGTGATTATATCATTTATTTAAATGTGGTCTGGTTAGAACAAAAGGAAAAAACAAATGGCAGAAACCAGCATTAAAATCAGAGGAAAAAAGCAAACCGTATTTAAGGATAAAGTCAAGGAGATCATCCCCGGTGGTGGCAACCTTGATCTTTGTCTGACTTGCGGCGCATGTGCTTCAGGGTGTCCTGCTTCCGGACTCGAGGACATGGACCCGCGCAAATTTCTGCGCATGTGTGCTATGGGACTTGATGAAGAGGCAACGAGCAGTCCATGGGTCTGGATGTGTACCATGTGTCAGCGATGCATTTATGTGTGTCCGATGCAGATAGACATTCCACAGCTTATTTATAATGCTCGGGCAACCTGGCCCCGGGAAGATCGGCCCAAGGGCATCCGTGATTCATGTGATATGGCCCTTAGAAACGATTCCAACAGTGCTATGGGAACTGCCCCGGATGACTTTGTTTTCGTGGTTGGAGATGTGTTGGATGAATATCGTGAGGCGCAGCCGGAGTTCAAAGATATGGTTGCCCCGATTGATAAACCGAACACCCAGTTTTTTGTCAATCAGAACTCCAGGGAGCCGAATGTCGAGCCAGATGAGATGGTTCCGTTATGGAAAATACTCCACCTTGCCGGAGTTGACTGGACGTATGGCAGTAAGGGGTGGGCTGCAGAAAACTACTGTATGTTCCTGGCAGACGACAAATGCTGGGACCACGTAACCCGCGTCTCAGCAAAACAGGCTGACGATCTCGGCTGCAAGGTCTTTCTCAATACAGAGTGAGGACACATCACATTCTCAGTCCGGGCCGGACTGAAAAAATTCAATATCGATCATAAATTTGAAGTTGCATCCATCTACCAGTATTACGCTAAGTGGATCCGTGAGGGTCGTCTTAAGGTAAATTCTGACTGGAATAAGGATCGTAAGATCACATTCACTATCCAGGATCCCTGCCAGATCGTACGCAAGGGATATGGCGATGAAGTAGCCGATGATTTACGCTTTGTTATCAAATCGGTAGTTGGCGAAGAAAACGTTATAGAAATGACACCAAACAAATCGAATAACTACTGCTGTGGCGGTGGTGGTGGTTTCCTGCAATCAGGGTTTACGGATGCCAGGCGGGAGTACGGCGAACTTAAATACCAGCAGATCATTTCAACTGGTGCAGACTATTGCATTACCGGCTGTCATAACTGCCATGCCCAGGTTCATGATATGGGACATCACCATGGCGCTGCTTACGGCACAGTACACATATGGACGCTCATCTGTCTTTCGTTGGGCATTCTTGGACCGAATGAACGGGCGTATCTTGGCGATGATTTGAAAGACGTTGATGTCTTCCATCCTGAATCGTCTCTCTACTAACACCAATCTGTCAGCTCTTATCTGGAGGGAAGAAGGTATATGAGTTTTCAAAAACGATTATCAGCGAACGAATTTGTTGTATTGGCAGAGATGCATACTCCCAAGGGAGTGAACATCTCCAGACTTGTAAATGATGCCCGTCGCATGAAAGGGCGAATCGACGCTATTGTCGTACCCGATATGGACAACGGCATCATGCGTATGAGTGCCCTGGCAGGCGGGGTTCTTATGCAGCAACAGGGGGTGGAAGCGATCATCCATGTTTATTGCCGGGATCGAAACCGAATGGCACTGCAGGGTGATATGCTGGCAGCATATGTGCTCGGTGTTCAGAATCTGCTGGTCACCCACAGCGAGGATATCGAACAGAGTGATCACCGGGAGGCGAAGCAGGTTTTTGATCTGGATGAAGTCGAACTTGTTCAGGTTATTGCCACACTTAATCAGGGTAAAGATATGGGTGGTTTCGAACTGGACGGGGTTCCTGAGTTTACCGCCGGATGTACTATTGCTCCGTATAGCGATGAAAAAGGCCTTGCCGGGGAGCTGGAAGCGGCAGCTAAAAAGATTGAAGCTGGAGCGGGATATATAATCACTCCACCGGTTTTTGATCTGGATTCTTTTGCCGGATTTATGGAGAAGGCAAAAGAGTTGAATGCACCAGTTATTCCCACGGTCTTTCTTCTTAAATCACTTGCCATTGCGCAGTATATCGCGAGAAGTGAGCCCGGTGCCAATATTTCCGAAGATCTGATCAAACGAATCCGCAAATCTTCCGACCGGGAGCTCGAAGGCATCAAAATTGCCGGAGAAACCATTGCGGCACTCAAGGATTTGTCCCAGGGAGTGATGCTGCAGACACTGGGTTGGGAGCATAAGCTTCCAGAGATCCTTGATATCGCAGGACTCTAAATTAACCCATTAACTTTGCGGAATAAAGGTACAATGCAAAATACAAATACATTACAAACGAGCAACAGGGTCCTTGTTGTCGGTGGTGGTCTTGGAGGTATACGGACTGCACTGGACCTGGCTGAAGCTGAAAAGGATGTTATCCTTGTTGATAAGGCAGAAAATATCGGCGGGCTGATGACCCAGTTGGACAGAACCTTTCCGACCAATAACTGCGACCTGTGCACACTTGCCCCGAATCTTTCAGAAAGTGGCAGGCAGGAACATATTTCTCTGCTGTCCATGACGACAGTTCAGGGCGTAACAGGAGAAAAAGGAAACTTTACTGTCAGCCTGAAATCGGCACCGCGATATATCAATCTTGATAAATGCACCGGTTGCGGTGCGTGTTATGAAGCATTTCCTGAATGCGTACGTTTCAGTCCGGGACTTGATCACCGGGCACCTACCTGTATGCGTTACCCTCAGGCCATACCTCAGGCCTACTCTATTGAGCTGGACAAGTGTCAGGATATCGAAGCACTGGTGAAGAGCTGTCCCGCAGGTGCAATTAACCCTGATGACCTGGGCAGCAGTGGTGACATCTCTTGTAGTGCAATCGTGATGTCGCCCGGGGCTTCTCTGTTTGATCCAAGCGGCATTGATTACCTCGGCTATTCGGAGCATCCTGATGTGGTAACCAGCCTTGAGTATGAACGTATTCTTTCAGCTTCCGGTCCAACTTCGGGTCAGCTTCTACGGCCGTCCAACGGTAAGCAGCCGAAAAAAATTGCCTGGATTCAGTGCATTGGCTCCCGTGGACTGCAGAAGGGTGCAGCACCTTACTGTTCCGGTGCCTGCTGCATGTTTGCTTTAAAAGAGGCCATGGTTACCAAGGAGCGCTTCCAGGAGGATATTGAGACCACTATCTTTTATATGGATATGCGGACCTTCGGAAAAGATTATGAATTGTATTACCAGCGGGCCAAAGATGACTTCGGCATTCGTTTTATTCATAGTCGTCCCCATAGTATCCTGCGGCAGCCGGGAGCGGAAAAACTTGAAATGTCTTATACCACAGACGAGTCTTCCAAGCTTATCACCGAAGAATACGATATGGTTGTGCTTTCAACCGGTTTTCGTGTAGGCGATGACGTTCGAGATCTGGCTGTGAAAATGGGTATTGAACTTAATGAAAGCAATTTTCCCGCACATACCGGTCTTAATCAGATAGCTACCAGTCGACCGGGAATTTATGTAGCGGGCACCTTTCAAGGCCCTAAAGATATTCCGGAAACAATGGTGCAGGCCAGTGCTGCTGCCTGTCTTGCCGGAAAAGATATAGCTGCACCCAAAAAGAGTCCTGATACTAAGCCGCTGTTGCCGCCGGAGAAGCATGTGGTTGGTGAAGAACCGAAGGTTGGAGTCTTTATCTGTGACTGTGGTGAGAACATTGGCGGCGTCATCGATGTCGAGGCTCTTGTTGAGCGTGTTGGGAAGCTGCCGCATGTTGTTGTCGCCCAGGCAGAAGGGCATGGCTGCAGTCGTGAGTCAATGGATCATATCCGCAGTACCATCAAGGAAAAGGGCATTAATCGGGTGGTCATAGGCGGTTGTTCTCCTCGAACCCACGAAACCAAATTTCAGGATCTTATTCGTCAGGAAGGACTGAATAAGTACCTTCTTGAAATGGCAAATATCCGGGATCAGGTGACATGGGTTCATGCGCTCCAGCCGGAGAAGGCTGTTAAGAAAGCGGAAGAGCTCATACGAATGGCAGTTGGCGCCGTAATTAAGGCACAACCCCTTGCAGAACACAGTCTGCCGATTAATAAAAATGTACTTGTGGTTGGCGGCGGAGTTACCGGCATGACTTCTGCGCTGGAACTTGCTGAGCAGGGCTTTAAGGTCTATCTGGCCGAAAAAAGCCCCGATCTCGGCGGTATTGCCAGTCAGCTTCGCAAAACCCTGGAAGGGGATGATGTTCAAGCATTTCTGAGCAGCCTGATCGAAAAAACCATGGCAAACGAGAACATCGAAGTGATAACCGGGGCAATCATTGTTGACCACTCCGGGATGCCCGGCATGTTTACCACCGGTATGCAGGTAGGCCGACAGATGTTTTATCGTCAGATTGAACATGGGGTAACAATACTTGCCACCGGCGCCCTGCCGAATCGACCCGAGCAGTTTATGCTTGATGAGTGCAAAGAGGTTGTGACCCAGATCGAGATACAGGTATTGATTGAGGATCAATCGGAAATCGTCAGGCAGTGGGAAAATGTGGTTATGATCCAGTGCGTTGGCTCGAGAACCAAGGACAACCCCAATTGCTCGAGAATTTGCTGTCAAAATGCCATAAAGAATTCGTTGAGAATTCTTGAGATCAATCCCGATGCCAGGGTTTTTGTGCTCTACCGTGATATGAGAACGTATGGGTTCCAGGAAGAGTATTATCAGAAAGCCAGAGAGAAAGGTGTCATTTTTGTTCGCTACCATCAGGATAATCCACCTCAAGTGGCATCAGTTGACGGTAAAGTGGATGTCAGTTTTACAGACATTATTCTTGGTAGAGAGATTGTGGTCAGTGCAGACTGTCTCTGTTTGAGTACCGGATTGGTTGCTGACCAGGATTCAACGGAAGAACTTGCAATGATATTCAAGCTGCCTCGGACCCACGATGGTTTTTTCCTTGAAGATCATGTGAAATTGCGGCCGGTTGATTTGCCGGTCCCCGGTTTTTTTGTTGCCGGAACTGCCCATTCACCGAAAACTATCAGCGAAAGCCTGGTGCAGGCCAGAGCTGTTGCTTCGCGGGCCCAGACTTTGCTGGCAAAAGAATTTATCAATCTTGGTGCCGCTACGGCAAAGGTAGACAGCACCCGCTGTGCTTCCTGTCTGATCTGTGTTCGTGCCTGTCCGTTTGATGTGCCGTTTATCAACGCTGATGGGTATTCAGAGATTGATCCTGCTAAATGCCATGGCTGCGGAATATGTGCAACTGAATGTCCGGCAAAGGCAATCCAGCTGATGCAGTTTGAGGATGACCAGATTCTCGCCAAGCTGGAGCAACTTTTTGAAGAGGTGGTAGGATAATGGAAAATTTTGAACCAGTAATTGTGGCGTTCTGCTGCCACTATTGTGCATATACGGCTGCGGATATGGCCGGCAGTCAAAGACTCCCTTATCCGTCCAATGTGAAAATAATTCGCGTACCCTGTTCCGGCAAGGTAGACGCCCTGCATATCACCAAGGCCTTTGAGAAAGGAGCAGACGGTGTGTATGTTGCAGGGTGCCTGGATGGTGACTGTCATTTCAAGAACGGCAATGACAAAGCTGCCAAGCTGGTTACCTATGTGCAGAATTATCTTGAGGAAATAGGCCTTGAACCCGAACGGCTGGAGATGGTCAGAATTTCGGCCGGTATGGGGGATAGATTTGCACTTATTGCAACGGAAATAACAGAGAAGATACGTAAACTGGGTCCCAGTCCGATTAAAACTGTTGCGGCTTAGCCATAGGAACTGTCAGAGATGTCTATTCTCAGACAACCTCCACTGCGGCACCAACTGTAATGACGGAACATAAGAAGGAGAAAGAACCACAATGATTACGGCTGAACGGAAACCTTTGGAAGAAATTATAGAATACATCAAGCCTTTTAAACGTATTCTGCTGCTTGGTTGCAACGAGTGTGTCACTGTATGTGCTGCAGGGGGTCGCAAGGAAGTCGGGCTGCTCGCCTCAGGATTGCAGCTGGCTCTGTTGAAAAGTGGCAGCAGTATCGAAATCCGGGAGCATACCCTTGAGCGGCAATGCGATCCGGAGTATGTGGAAGAGCTTGTACCCATGATTGGCAGTGAAGAAGCCATTTTGTCCATGGCATGCGGGTGCGGTGTACAGCAGCTGGCCACACGGTTTAAGGATAAACCGGTCTTTCCTGCTTTAAACACCAAGTTCATGGGAGGATCTTTGAGTCAGGGCATGTGGGATGAACGGTGCAAGGGCTGCGGCGACTGTCTGCTAGGCTTAACTGGAGGGATCTGCCCCATCGCCAAATGCGCCAAGCAATTGATGAACGGGCCTTGTGGCGGTTCCACCGACGGCAAATGTGAAATCAGCGATGATGTTGAATGCGCCTGGCAGCTGATCTGGAACAGACTCAAGGCCCTTGGCCAGGAGGATAGATTTCTTGATATAATGCCTGCGAAAGATTGGCGATCTGGGGGAGGAGGTGGACCCCGTAAGATTATTAGAGAGGACTTAGCAGAATGAAAACAGAGAGCAATTTAGAAAAAGTATTAGCCGCGGGACATCTGGCAGTAACTTCGGAATGTGGTCCTCCCCGCGGGGCGGTAGCTAAGGAATTAACAGACAAAGCTAAATATCTGGAAGGCGTTGTCGATGCTGTCAATGTCACAGATAATCAGACTGCCATGGTGCGGATGTCAAGTCTGGCCGGTTCAGTACTTATAAAACAACAGGGGATGCATCCTCTGCTACAGGTGGTTACCCGCGATCGCAATCGTCTGGCCATTCAGGCGGATATCCTTGGAGCGTATTCTTTAGGGATTGATACCATGCTCTGCCTGTCTGGAGATCACACAAAGTTCGGCGATCATCCCATGGCGGCAAATGTCCATGACATTGATTCGATCCAGCTTATTCAGATGGTCAAGGGTATGCGCGATGAATCTAAATTCCAGGGAGGATCAGATATAAAAGGTGCTCCAAAAATGTTCATCGGTGCAGCAGCCAATCCCTTTGCGGATCCTTTTGAACTGAGGGTGATGCGTCTGGCCAAGAAAATTGCAGCCGGAGTCGATTTTATTCAGACCCAGTGTATTTTCAATGTCGAAAAGTTTGAGCTCTGGATGGAAGGCGTGCGTAAAATGGGATTGCATAAAAAATGTTACATCCTGGCGGGAGTGACACCCATGAAATCAGTCGGTGCTGCCCGCTACATGAAGAACAGGGTTCCGGGAATGGATGTGCCGACAGATGTCGTTGAACGTATGGCCAGTGTTCCCAAGGAAAAACAACCGGAAGAAGGTGTAGATATCTGTATCGAAACCATTGAGCGTCTGAAAAAAGTTGAAGGGGTCGCTGGTTTTCATATCATGGCAATAGAATGGGAAGAGAAGGTGGAAGAGATCGTTAGACGAGCAGGCCTATACCCCAGACCAGAAATCAGCTGATA
>JAUVON010000087.1 GCA_030599175.1 Desulfobulbaceae bacterium
ACATGGACGTGAATCCGCTGGATTTTGAGTCCAGTGCGTCTACCAGTTTCACCACTCCGGCTTTTGAACAATTACAACAAATTGCCTCATATTACAAATCAGCAACAATTCACGTTATTGCTGATTGAGGAACAGCATATTACTTTGGTAGTTTAAAACTTTCAAGAGCCGCATTGTAAATTTGTTGGATTTGTTGTGATTTATATCCGCCGGACTCTTACCAGTTACTGGTTGGGGGAAAACTTGTTCTCGGACAGCCTCCTGGTAGTTGATCTTATTTGATGGTGTCATAAAAACTCTTCATCTTCTTTGTTGTTGCAAAAATTCTAGTTTTTACGAATTTGTATTATTTAATCAGCTCACCGTTTTTCCACTGACCAGCATACTTGGTACCATCGGTGAATGTTGCAGTTCCCTGGCCATTGATTTCATCATCTTTAAATTCACCGACATATTTATTACCATCTGGATATGTCATAGTTCCCCGGCCATCCATTTTGTCATTTTTCCACTGACCAACATATTTATCGCTGTTGGGGTATGTCATACTCCCCTGGCCTTCCCTTTTGTCATCCTTATACTGACCAACATATTTAGTGCCGTCAGGGTAAGTCACAGTCCCCTTGCCATTCCTTCTGTCCTCTTTATATTCACCAATATACCTGGTGCCATCAGGATATGTCGCAGTCCCCTGACCACTTCTCTTTCCATTTATAAACTGACCAACATATATTTCACCATTCGCAAATGTATATGTTCCCTTACCATCTCGTTTATCATCTTTCCACTGACCAACATAACTGGTGCCATCAGCAAATGTATACGTTCCCTCGCCATCCATTTTGCCATCTTTATATTGGCCAACATATTCGTCCCCATCAGCAAATGTGAAGGTCCCCTGGCCATGCCTTTTATCATCTTTGTACTGACCAACATATTTGGTGTCATCAGGATATGTCCCAACCCCCTGACCATTTCTTTTACCGTATTCAAACTGACCAACATATGTTTCACCGTTAGCGAATGTAAAAGTTCCCTGGCCAACCATTTTGTTATCTTTCCACTCACCAGCATATTTGGTGCCATCAGGGTATATCATAGTCCCCTGACCATTGCTGCAGTCTCCGGAAATACAATCAGCGTTACATTCAAGTGGAAAAATGAACAGAAAAACAATTAAAATCAATAACCGTTTCATGATAAACCCCAAATAGTAGTTAAACTGCCAATGGCATCAGCCAAAACGAAAAGGAATTGACACTATTGAGTTGTCTGCAGAAAAACATCCCGCAACTTGTAAGCATAGACGCCACCCGACCACAGGGCCAGAATGAGCGAAATATAAATCAACACAAGACCGATTTCATGCTGGTAAGGAACCGGCAAAACCCCAAGAGGAAAAATAAGGAAACACAAGCCGAAATATTGAAAATTACTTTTAATTTTACCAATTGAACCGGCAGCAACCACCTTTCCTGTTGTTGCTGCCAGACCCCGCAATCCTGTGACAATAATCTCCCTGCAAACGATGAGAAGGCAGATCCAGGCAGCAATTTTTCCCAGCGGGATAAGCATGATAAGTACAGTGGTAACAAGAACCTTATCCGCAAGTGGATCCATCAATTGGCCAAAGACCGTTTCAATATGATATTTTCTGGCCACCCACCCATCGATAAAGTCTGTTAAAGCAGCTGTAGTGAAAATGATAAAACTGATCATCTCTATGGTACTATTCTGCTCTATGGAGAACAGAATTATAAGTACCGGAATGAGAGCGAATCGAAAACCGGTCAGTATATTGGGGATAGTAAGCAATGTTTTATATCTTCTCAGAGAGGAAAATAACTAACTGATGGCGTCGTAAAAAGTCCCCTGCTTCGTCATTCCCGCGCAGGCGGGAATCCAGAACGTGTTGAAATAACTGGATTCCCGCCTACGCGGGAATGACGGGATGGTGTAAAATTTGGGTTTTTACGACGCCATCACTAACTACCGGTTTTATAAATTCTATACTGCCTGAGCACTTTCTCCACATAGCGAACAGTCTCTGGTATAGGTGGAATCCCGTTCGCCCGCTGAACCTTCCCCGGTCCTGCATTATATGCCGCAAGAGAAAGCTTTACATTACCTCCAAAGGTGTCGAGGAGACGTTTGAAATAACGCGTACCCCCGTCAATATTTTCCTGTGGATTAAAAGGATTGTATACTCGCAATTCCCTTGCTGTCCCCGGCATAAGCTGCATCAACCCCTGTGCCCCCCGCTTTGAAACAGCCCTGTGATCGAAATAAGATTCCGTATGAATAATCGCCTTAATAAGATGCTGGTCAACATTATACCGCTGGGAGACACTTGCTATATCCTTATCGTACGCTCTGGTATCATACGATCTCCGCCCTTTGCTGAGAGATCTGCCATACCTTCTCTTTTTCAATGAAAAGGGGCTGCAATCAGGAGAGCCAGGGACATTGGTAAAACTTACACTTCCCCGCTTATCCTTACACACATACATCGCAGCCAGTCCATCCATTGGGCCAAAGAAAAAAACAAAGGCAATGGCAAGGCAGATACAGCCGGATCTTTTCTCCATACCACGCCGCCGTTTTTTCACAGGAGAACAATATTTCCGGTTGTCTCTCATCTATCTGGTACGCTTCTCCCAATCGGCTAGAAACTGCGAAATACCGATATCAGTTAATGGATGTTTAGCCAGCTGGGTTATGACCTTCAGTGGTATGGTCGCAATATCTGCACCGATAAGTGCTGCATCCAGAACATGCTGGGGACTTCTGACACTCGCCACAATAATTTCGCTCTGATAACCGTAATTGTCATAGATAGTGACAATATCGCTGATCAGATCCATGCTCGGAGCGCCTATATCATCAAGGCGGCCGACAAAGGGACTGACGAAGGTAGCACCTGCTTTTGCAGCAAGAAGAGCCTGGGCGGCTGAAAAGAGAAGGGTTACATTAGTTTTAATGCCTTCTGCCGTGAGTTTTTTCACAGCCTTGATGCCCTCTACAATCATCGGAATTTTGATAACGATTTTCTCATCAATTGCGGCCAGTTTTTTTGCCTCTTCAATCATGCCGGCTGCTTCCATGCTTACCACTTCGGCACTTATCGGACCATCCACAATTTTACAGATCTCGGTGATTATTTCCTCAAATGGCTTATCTTCTCTAGCGACAAGTGACGGGTTAGTAGTGACGCCATCCACAAGCCCCATTTCAACACCTTTTTTAATCTCATCTATATTCGCTGTATCAATAAAAAACTTCATTTCCCTTCTCCTTCCTGGCTAATAAATTTTTGACAGCATTCCTCGCTGCAAAAGTAAAATGTTTGCTCTGCTTGACGATGTTGGACAGCCTGTTGCCTGGGAACCAGTTTTTTACAGACAGGATCCTCCACCAGCAAATCATCGGCCGGCATTTCCTTATATGGTTTCTCTTTCTGCCGGTCGTTAGACACTTCTTTATGCCTACGCCCCCCCACCAACAATCGATAGGCGATATAAAAAAGAATCGCTAAAATTAAAAGCCGCAACGGACTCAAATCTGCCCCTCCCAGCTCCCGGCAATGACTTCCTGTTGATCAACCATCTTTTCCTTCATTCGTTTTTTCAGCTGTTGTTCCATGCCGCTGACCGTCTCACCTGAAAGAGGATCTTTATGATCAGGTGCCAGCTCCATAAGCGGAACCAGAACAAAAAGACGGTCTTTGATTCTCGGATGAGGTAAAATTAGCTCTGGAGTATCCAAAATCATACCACCATAATAAAGCAGATCCAGATCAAGGGCCCTATCCTGAAAACCGAAAGATTTTTCATCCCTGATTCGGCCAAAAGAAGCCTCGGTCTGCAATAGTGCCTTGAGAAGCACGGAGGGTGAAAAATCCGTTTCGATCCGGCCAACACAATTTGTAAACCAGTGGTGACTGGTCATATCCACAGGTGCGGTCTTGTAGGGAGTGGACACACCAAGGCACTTGATCCCTTCAATCTCCCCCAGACTCTTCCAGGCCCTGCCCAGAATCGAGATGCCGTCTCCCAGGTTGGATCCCATGCCGATAAATGTTTCCACTGCAGTCATAAGACCAATCTAAGGGATTCTCATTTGTGATTATATAAAATAATCGAGGTATTGACCAGCACCAAGAAAATATCAGTTTCAAAGAAGTACTGAAAAGAGCTCCGGGTTAACTGAGCAAGACTGTCATTAAATTTGGTAACTCCTGGATTCCCGCCTGCGCGGGAATGACATTTTGCTACAAATCATCAAGGTCCAGCACATCAAACATAGAGTAAACGCCATTCTCTTTGCCAACTATCCAAGCCGCAGCAGTTGCTGCACCTTTAGCAAAATGATCACGGCTATGAGCCCGGTGAACCAGCTCTATACGCTCTCCCTGGCCGGCAAAATAAATAGTATGCTCCCCGACAATGTCAGCAGCCCTGATAGTCTGAATACCGATCTCTCCGGGGGCTCTCTCACCAATAATCCCGTTTCGCTCACATACGGCTACATCTTTCAACTCCCTGCCGACGCCTTCGGCTGCCATCTCGGCAAGTTTTAGCGCAGTACCGCTGGGAGCATCTTTCTTTTTATTATGATGTGCCTCAACAATCTCAATATCATAATCATCACCGAGAATGGCAGCTGTCTTTTTAGCCAGCTTAAACAGGACATTGACACATACTGACATATTGGGTGCCTGCACACAGGGGAATTTTTTTGCCAGCGCAGCCAGTTCCGCGAGGTCTTCAGAGGACAGGCCGGTTGTGCCAATGACCATGGCTTTGTTATGTTTAGCGGCCAGCCGGGCAAATTCCATCGTTGCCTTATGGAAAGTAAAATCAATGACTACATCGCCCTTATCAATTACTGATTCAAGCCCCTCACCGATAATTACACCATTCTCCTCACCTGCCGACAGCAGGCCGGCATCCTTACCCACAGCTGGATTTCCCGCCGCCTCAAAAGCAGCCGCGTAGTTCAACTGAGAGTGGCTGTTTACCATAAGAGCAATGCGCTGACCCATCCTGCCTGCTGCTCCGGCTATTATTACATTTATCATTACTGCACCTCACTCTACCTGACTCCGATAAACGGGATAAGTACCTTCACGAAATTCCTTCTTAAAAAACAAGAAAGAGATTTTTAAGGTACTAAATAAGCCCCAACTCCTTCATGACATCCTTCAATTTTGCCAGGGTACCATCATCAATGGGGGCAATGGGCAGCCTCGGCAGGCCACTCTTAATTTTACCCATAAGTTCCACTCCCATCTTCGCGGGGGCCGGACTGGGAGCAGCAAACATCAATTTCATCAGAGGATACATTTTATAATGAAGTTCATTGGCCTTTTTCAGATCACCATCAAGAGCCGCTTCCATCAACTCGGCCATACCTTTGGGATAGACATTGCCAACAACTGAGATATTGCCATGGGCCCCGACAAGAACACTAGGCATTGCCGAAAAATCATCCCCTGAAAACACAATAAAGTCATCAGGACAAAACCGGATTACATCAGTCATCTGCTCCAGGCTTCCAGCTGCTTCCTTAATACCGATAACATTATCCAGGGCTGCCAGACGAGCCACGGTTTGAGGCAGCATGTTCACTACCGTTCTACTGGGAACGTTGTAGAGAAACATCGGTATATCCACCGTCTCTGCAATCTCTTTGAAATGAAGATAGATGCCCTCCTGACAGGGCTTATTGTAATAAGGGACAACAGACAGAACAGCATCCGCTCCGCTCTCCTTTGCACTTTCACTAAGTTCTATGGCCTCAAGGGTATTATTTGCCCCGGTTCCGGCAACAACAGGTACACGTCCGTTGACAGTTTTAACGGTAAGTTCTACAACCCTTTTATGCTCATCAAAACTCAGGGTCGCCGATTCTCCTGTTGTACCAACAGGCACGATGCCATGGGTTCCGTTCTCTATTTGAAACTCAATGAGATCAACAAATCCCTGTTCATCCAACTGACCATCAATAAACGGGGTTACCAGTGCAACAAATGCTCCATGAAATTTTTTCATAACTCCTCCTGAGCTATTTTTCCATTCACCAATCTGCACGATCTCTCAGAGCAGAGCCTCTTCAGTTAATTGCCCTTCGTAAACACATCTTGCAGCTCCCTGCAAAAAGACATTTTCCGCCACGGGCCCATCCAGCAGGTCGAACAGGACTGTTAACCTTTCCCCGCCGGAGGTTACCACCTCTAGCGGCGTGTCCATACCCTTCTGCATTGTTGCAAAGAGTGCTGCGGCCACGGCACCAGTCCCGCAAGCCATGGTTTCATCCTCCACCCCACGTTCATAGGTGCGGACCAGCAACCTGCCGTCATCGAGTACTCTGACAAAGTTTGCATTGGTGCCTTTAGGTTCAAAAAACTCATGGAAACGTACTTTGCGGCCCCATTTTTTCACCGGTGGATCGTCTTTCTCAACAAAAATTACCGCATGGGGAACCCCGGTATTGACAAATGCAACTTCGTACTCCTCACCATCCAGACTCATCGACAGACCCAGCCGAAAGTCAAAAGGCCGGGTCATCTCCAGGCGCACAATTTCTTCATCTTCCAGGATTTCCGCCTCAATAACACCCGCCGTTGTCTCAAACTTCATTTTGGCACCGGCTATATTGTGCCTGAATGCAAACCTTGCAACACATCTGGCACCATTGCCACACATCTCCGCCACAGAACCATCAGCATTATAAAATTTCCAGCTGAAATCAGCCTTACTCGATTCTTCTATGAGAATCAAACCGTCCGCGCCAACGGAAAACATACGTCTGCAAACCTTCCGGGCAAATTCCCTGTGATCTTCCCGGAAAACAACTGAATCTCGATTATCAATAACAATAAAATCATTGCCGGTTCCATTCATTTTTTCAAAGGCAATGGGAAATGAAATGGTCATCATATCACTCCTGATGGCGTCGTAGATAGCGTAAACTTCGAAACCTCTTTACACTATCGTATTGTTGCTTCTCGCGATTTTTCACTTTCGTTCACTGGTTTTGCCTGATCAATGGCTGTTACGGCCCAAAAATAACGCATGCTGTCTTTCGCCTGAGTGTCTACAAATATGGTATATGCCGGATCTACTTTACCAAGCAGCTTATAGCTATCCTTGTCAGCAGCCCGGCGGTATACTCTGTAGCCTCCGATGTCGGCCACGCCATTCTGATCCCAGAAGATCTTCACTCCTCCACTGGTCCACACTGCAGTTACTCCCGCGGGCGGCATTGGCGGGGTCCTGTCTACAGGGGTTGAAGCAACATCCCCGCTGACACCACCATCCACAAACTCATCTCCATGAACCAGTATGCTCTGAACAGTATAAAAATATTTCTGTCCGTTACGTACCTGACGATCCACATACTGTGTACCCGTCAGAAGTTCACCGATTTTTTCAAAATCTTTCCCGCCCGTACTACGAAGAACCTGATACCTGATCGGCTTTTGCACCGGCTCGCCGTCAAGCCGTTTGGTCACCAGACTCCAGCTAAGGGCAATCTCACTGTCCCCCGGTGTTACTGTCACATCTTCAGGCGCTGCTGCAGGTTCAAACCAAATAAAAGAAACAACATTTGAATCATTACTTGATGCCCACCAGCTGGTTCGGGAACGAAGTTTAAAAAAATATTTATGCCCGGATTTGAGCAGGGAGGATTTGTAGGATCCACTTCTTCTCACCTTACCGTCGACGGAGACACCTCCCGGGATGTCAAGAGGTTCGGCAAAAGGAATCGGACAACTCCCGCAATACTGATCAATGGGTATCTCCGCCCTGAAAAGCTCAAAAGAGTCAATTACTGAAAGTGAAGTTCCTGATATCGTTTTAACAGGATAAGACCAGCTGAGTCTGACTTCTTTATCATTGACGGTGTACCTTAAATCTTCAATTGATCGAGGCACCACATTTTCAGGGGGCACCGGTTCGTTTTTATACCCGCATCCACCGATCAGAAAGAGAACTCCCACCAGAAGGGATACTCCAGCAATCTTCACCCTGTTTACACTTGTCATTGCACAATCCCCAAATTTTTTTCCGCCTTACCAACTGCTTCCTCCACTCTCCGGAGAGAAGTACCACCCGTTGATAACCGGCTGTTCACAGACCCTTCCACGCTGAGCACCTCAAATACGTCTCTATCGATTTTCCCGGAAAACCGGGACAGTTCATCCACGCTCAGAGCCTCCAGCTCACACCCCTTCTCCAGGCAGTACGCAACTGCCCGGCCAACGATACCATGCGCTTCTCTGAAAGGTACATCTTTTAACACCAGATAGTCCGCCAGATCCGTCGCGGTAATAAAACCGGTTTTAGTGGCCTCCGCCATACGTTCTGTTTTAAACTTGAGGTTCTCCAGCAGCTCAGCCATGATCGCAAGTGAAGAGGATACCGTATCCACCGCATCAAAAACCGGTTCCTTATCCTCCTGCAGATCCCTGTTATAGGTAAGCGGCAACCCTTTTACCAGGGTAAGCAGACACATAAGGCTACCGACAACCCTGCCACTTTTGCCTCTGATCAACTCCGGGATGTCAGGATTTTTCTTCTGGGGCATAATGGAAGACCCGGTGCAGAACTTATCTGATATATCTACAAAAGAAAATTCCTGACTGGACCAGAGCACCAGCTCCTCTGACAATCTGGAGAGATGGAGTTGAATCATTGCGCAGTTACTGGTAAATTCTATGGCAAAATCACGATCGCCCGCAGTGTCCATGGAGTTCGCAGTAACACCGTCAAAACCCAGCGCTTCCGCAACCTGCTCCCGGTCAATCGGCAGGCCGGTACCGGCCAGTGCCGCACATCCAAGCGGCGACAAATTCATGCGTTTTCGGCAGTCGACCATGCGTGACTTATCTCGTCTAAACATCTCGTAGTAGGCCAGCATATGATGGGCTATCTGTACAGGCTGGGCCCTCTGCATATGGGTATAGCCTGGCATGACATGACCAAGATACTCTCTTGCCAACGTGACAAAAGCTCTATTTACTCCATCAAGCAACTCGATAATCTGGGAACACTGTTCTCGCAGGTACATCTTGAAATCAAGCGCTACCTGATCATTCCTGCTTCGTGCGCTGTGCAGCTTCGCTCCTGCTGGACCAATACGATCCACCAATTCCTTTTCGATATTCATATGAATATCTTCCAGCTCCGGTTTGAACTCAAAGGAACCCGCTTCAATTTCCCTGCCAATCTCAGTCAGGCCAGTCACTATCTCCTCCAGTTCACTGGAGGAGAGTATCCCCTGATCCGCGAGCATCGCAGCATGGGCTTTACTGCCGACGATATCATATTTATAGAGACGTGAATCGTATTGAATGGAAGCTGTAAATGTCTCTACCGAGGCAGCTGTTCCCTCTGCAAAACGCCCACCCCACAGCTTTTTCGA
>JAUVON010000116.1 GCA_030599175.1 Desulfobulbaceae bacterium
GGTCGGAATAATTGCGGCATCGTTCTCAGCAACGACCGAAAAGCGTTCAATTTCCACGCCCTGGGAAAGCGGGTAAAAAACAACCTGAATATTCAACCCCCTGGTCAGGGCAAACAGTGCCCCGGTAACCAGGTAATCAGCCTCTATTTCAACAGGAATGTCTTTGCCCTCTTCAGCTCCCTTTTTTAATCTGGCAAGCACCCCGGCACTCACCTTTTGATCGAGCAGCTCCGCTCCTTCTATGGTGGACAGGCGGCTGACGAGCATGCTCTGTACACCGTCTCTTAAATATGCATACGTCCCTGCAGAATTCACATCGAAGGTTGACATTATAATCTTCTGAGAAGAGGCACCCTCTACCCCATACACCATACCGGTCAAACACACCAGGCAGCTGAAAAAAGTAACTAAAAGAATCCCGTATCGCATGAAACCTCCGAAGTATCTATTAAAACCTTCATTTTCGAGTAAAAACTATCTATATCTCATAACCAGTCCTGCCGCAAGAGATCAGTGAACTTCATCCAGGAAATTTGCGCCGAATAAACCTTGAAGTGCCAGTTTGTTTGATTGTAAGTTTCAAGGAACGAGTCTCAATCTCGCATTATTCCTTGACTTTTCCGGCAACGGGGTTAAAATTAAGATACAGTTTTTTGTACCTGCTGAATTTATTACAGTAGCAGGTTAAAAGGAGTAGATCCTATCCGGTTTGTGATGAAAATAAATTTTAAAATCACATATTTACTGGCCATTATGGTCGCAGTTTTCAGTTACAGTCATGTTGCGGCTGAGGATCTGCAGACCCATAGCATATACAAGGTCACGTCCTACAACCTTGGTGCAATTCTTGACGACCAGGGATCCTCCAAAAGCAGCTTCTCACGCAATTTCAGCCCGTTGCTTATCACCAACACTGCTGCAGACATCCTCAACAGTGAACATGAAGGAACCGTATCCTGGGTAGAAACTGATCCTCATACATCAAACACCCGGGGTATTGCAATTGCCGGTCAGTTTAATGCAACCGGCAAGATAGCACTCCAGGGAGCATTTGGTTTAACAAAAAACCTCTGGTCGCCAGATTCGATCAATTACGAAAATGAATCCAGCTGGGAAGCCAATCTCGGAATAATTTACAAACTCATGAACAACCTGTCGTTTGAACTCCATTTTGCTTATATGGACACAGGGGATCTGTTCACCAAACGCAGCAGTTACAGTGACGTTGAATCAATCATTATGGTGAGTAATAGACTTACCATGAGCTTTTAGCTTTTTGTACGAAAGTCCTGTACTATTCGGGGCGAAAGGGATTCAGAGGAGTGTTGACACAACAATCCACAGCCTGCGAGGACGTTTGGCAACACTCCTCTGAATCCCTGTTACATAACTTTCATAACAGCGAAGCGGTGTCATCGTTGTGAAATGTATTTCATGGATGTTAGATAGTAAAACTTCTATATTGATATAATATTCCCCATAGGACGGTAGTTCTATGGGTTTTTTTGTTCCAATCTCTCACATTTCCGGCCATGCCCACAATAAAAACTCCCCGCAACTTCAATATCCTGATGTATTCTCATGATACCTATGGATTAGGGCATATCCGCAGAACCATGGCCATTGCCAATCACTTAAGAGACAAAAATACAAATATCCTTATCCTCACCGGCTCACCGATTGCCGGACGTTTTTCCTTTCCGCAGCAGGTTGATTTTGTCCGGATTCCAGGGATGATAAAAAAGACAAACGATGAGTACCAGCCCCTCTCTATCCGCATTGACCCGGAACAGGCTCTCTCTATTCGAACCAATATCATCAAGGCAACAGCAGAAACGTTCCGGCCCAATCTCTTTATTGTCGATAAGGAGCCCCTCGGTTTAAAGCGTGAGGTTTTATCCACCCTGGAATGGTTCAAAGAATTCAGTCCATCCACCAGGTCTATCCTGGGACTTCGTGATATTCTGGATGATTCTGCAGTAATCCGGAAAGACTGGCAAGCAAAGAATGTGTACTCCTACCTTGAGAAACTCTATGATGAGATCTGGATTTACGGAAACAAAGAGATCTATGATCCGGTTGAGATGTACAGGATGCCGGAATCGCTTCATGATAGAATAAAATTCACCGGGTATATTCCAAGAAAACAGCTTGGGCAAAAAAATAGAGCCTCTGTTCGTAAACGCTACAGAATTCTCGATGATGACAAATTCATTCTTATCACAACTGGTGGAGGTGGAGATGGAGCCGAAGTTCTGGAACACTATATAGAAATGCATAACTATTATCCTACCTCTCTACCTTTTAAATCAATTATCATCACCGGGCCTTTCATGCCCAAAAAAAAGAGAACACAGTTTAGAAAAAGGGCACAGAAGTTCGGTATCAAAACAATCCCCTTCCATCCCAAACTCGAAGAACTCATTTCAGCCGCCGACCTTGTTATTTCCATGGGGGGCTATAACACAATATGCGAAATTTTAACCCAGCAGACCCCTTCCCTTATTATCCCCAGGCAGACACCACGTAAAGAACAGTTAATTCGCGCCCAGCGGTTAAAAAGTAAAGGGCTGCTTGACTTTATTCCCTGGGATGAAGTTACCCCTCAGTTATTTAGAGAAAAGATCATTACCCTCTTGAATAACCAGAGACAGTACACCGACACTATTGCCGCATTCAAGCTCTCCGGCCTGGATGTTATGATGAAACGGTTGAAATATTTTAAAAATGAGCAGGCTCTAAAAGATGATTGAAACGATGCAAGATAGTCGACCGATACTCGGCTATATCCTGAAGGGCTACCCTCGAATATCTGAAACCTTTATCTCCAACGAGATTCTGCTGCTTGAAAGAATGGGTTTTAAACTGCGGCTGTTTCCAATGCGCCTGCCCAGGGAGAACTTCAGCCATGATTCGGTAAAAAAGATTCAAGCCCAGGTCGACTATCTGCCAACAGAACTGTTCCTCGACTTCTCCCGTCTTATCACGCCAAATATTTTTCTGGCTGTCAAACAGTCATCTTCATACCTCAGAACCTTGCGATATGCCGCAGAAGGAACCCATAAAAAAGGTCTGGCAACACTAAAACACTTGCTGCAGGCTGGATATCTTACAAATAACCTGCTGCTGAAAGACAGGAATATTGTCCACCTCCATGGCCACTTTGCCCATTCACCAACTTCTGTAACGCTGTTTGCTTCACTTTTATCAGACATACCCTTCAGTTTCACCGCCCATGCCAAGGATATCTACACCACGGCTAAGGACAAACTGAAAAGAAAGATTGATGGTGCCCGATTTGTAACAACCTGCACCGCCCATAACGAAGAATACCTGAAGAATGTCGCCGGCAACAGCTCAATACCTGTCTTCCGCATCTATCACGGTATCGATATCGAACTGTTTAAACAGCAACAATTCAATATCATCCCTGATAAACCGTATCGGATTTTGACCGTGGCCAGAATGACCGAAAAAAAGGGCTTACCCACACTCTACAGGGCACTGAGGATTCTCCGTGACAATGGGTTTTTATTTCGCCACACCCTGATTGGCGACGGTGACGACAGGGAAAAGATTTTAGACCTGATTTCCTCTTTGGAACTCGGTAACAGCTGTGAGTGGATCGGAACCAGAACACATAAAGAGGTCCTGCAATATTTTAATGAAAGTGATCTTTTCGTTCTTGCATGTGAAATCGCTAAATCCGGCGATCGTGACGGAATTCCCAATGTACTGGTCGAAAGCCTCGCAATGGGCGTCCCGGCTCTGTCCACGGAGGTATCTGCAATCCCTGAAATTCTGCTGAATGAAAAAACCGGGCTAACCGTGCCCCCGTCACAGCCGGCCGTAATGTCAGATGCGATTATCCGCATGTTGACGGATCACGATCTACGGCAAAAGCTTATCACCAATGGACGGAGATATGTGGAAGAAGAATTTGATAATAAAGTTTGGGTTCAAAAGTTAGGTGAACTGTTTCTGAGCCAGAACAGCTTGCTGCAAACCAATTCTACAAAAACAATGTAAAAAAACCATTTATTACCACAGAGGACACAGAGACCACAGAGAGAATATGTTTTGTGAGCAGTTACCTCTGTGATCTCTGTGTCCTCTGTGGTGAAGAAAAAAGTATGAGTTATTTCTCAATGAACAGGATAAAAAATAAAAACGAAGACTTAACCACATTTGGTCTGTTACGCCATGGCCAGACCGAGTGGAACAGACTGAAAAAAATTCAGGGCTCCAATGATTCCCCGTTAACATCTAAAGGAAAAGAGATGATAGCAGAGTGGTCTCTGATCCTGAAGAAATATAACTGGGACAGAATCTTTGCCAGCGATATGGGAAGGGTCCGGGAAACGGTATCAATCCTCAACCGCGAACTCAATGTTCCCGTAAAACATGATAAACGGTTGCGGGAACAGTTCTGGGGAGACTGGGAAGGGCTGACCCTGCCCTATGTAAAAGATACATTCAGGGAAGAACTCGAGCAGAGGGTCAAACGGGGGTGGCATTTCTCCGCCCCCGGTGGAGAGACCAGACAGGCAGTAAAGGATCGTACGATATCGGCACTGTCAGAGGCCTGCAGGAAATGGCCCCGACAAAACATTCTTATTGTTTGTCACCAGGGTGTGATAAAGAGTATTCTCTACTCCATTGCTGAGCGAAAGTTCCTCCCCGGAGACGAAAAAATGCTTAAGCCAAATAGTTTTCATCTAATCGGTCACAGGCAGAACCAATTTTCCATTACTGAATTAAATATTGATCGTAGAAAGTAAAAGGGAAAAATGAAAATTTCCTACTACTGTCAGCACGTCCTAGGAATCGGCCACTTGCACCGCAGCCTGGAAATATGCAAGGCTATTGCAGATGAACATGAGATCAGGCTGATCCTGGGTGGCCCCCGAGCGGACGTTGGTGCTTCCGGAATCAAACTCTTTCATCTTCCGGGCCTGAAAATGGATCAGGAATTCCAGAACATGGTTCCCTGCACTGCAGGACTGCAGCTGGAAGATGTTAAGCGTGAGAGAAAAGAGCTGCTCATATCCCATTTCATGGAATATCAACCTGATATTTTCATCACCGAACTTTATCCATTTGGCAGAAAGGCATTCAGGTTTGAATTGGATCCACTCCTTTCAGGCGTACGGGATGGTTCACTTCCCCCCTGCCGATGCTACTGCAGTGTACGGGATATTCTGGTGGAGAAGCTGCACGGCAGGGAAAAATTCGAGCGACGGGTGGTACAAACCCTCAATGATTATTTCAATGGAGTGCTGATCCATAGCGACCCCACAGTTATAACACTGGATAAGACCTTCAGCCGGATGACAGATATTCATATTCCCATTAGCTATACCGGCTTTGTAAGCAAGCCTCCACCCCCGCCTGTCTGTCAAATACGCCATAAATCAGGCATCACTGCTGACACTCGACTTATAGTCGCATCCATCGGCGGCGGAAATGTAGGCGGAGAACTCCTGCAGGCAGTCCTTAACGCATGCAGCAAGCTTGAAGGAGAGTTTCTATTCCACCTGCAGCTGTTCTGCGGGCCCTACTGCCCCCATGACCTGTATGAAAATCTTAAGGCACAAAGTTCTGATACCGTCTCTGTTGACATTTTCACTGATAATTTCCCCGAATGGCTGTCGGCAGCAGATCTTTCAATATCCATGGCAGGCTATAATACCTGTATGAATCTGCTGCAGGCAGGTATACCGGCTCTTGTTTACCCGTTCAGACAGAACAGGGAACAGAAGATGCGTGCACTGGCACTTGAGAAAAAGAGTGCTATTCGAATGGTGACAGAGAATGAACTCGCTCCTGATATTTTAAAGGAAAAGATAAAGATGAGGTTATGCTCTCCCCGCACTCCGGTTACAATAAATCTGGATGGTGCACGAAGGACGGTACAACAACTTAATAGCTGGCAGAAAGAGTAAACCCAGAAATGAAACCCTGCTCATCAATATATTCGATCCGTCATAAAGATACATATGGACGGATAGTGAGAACAATAGAGAGGGGATGTGACCAGACAGACGGATCTTCAGCAGTATTTTTCCGGGCCGACGATATAGGCATACCCTCCCGCCATTTTCAGCTCCTTATTGACTGTTTTATAAAACATCGGATGCCTCTTTGTTTAGCTGCAGTCCCCTCATGGATCACAGACAAACGTTTTAGTGAACTGAAGCAGTTGACTGGCACCGACAGTACACAGTGGTGCTGGCATCAGCATGGCAGAACCCATCGCAATTTCGAAAGAGACGGCAAAAAACAGGAATTTGGTCCATCTCGCACTCGAGAAGAGATTAAGAACAGCCTCCGCAATGGCAAAAGACGGCTGGAAAGTATCATGGCTGAAGAGTTTCAACTCTACTTTACCCCGCCATGGAACAGGTGCAGTGCTGTAACCATAGAATCTCTTGTGGAGCTTAACTTCTCGGGCCTTTCAAGGAGCCGTGGAGCAAAGCCGGAAACAGTGGAAGAACTCCCTGACTTCCAGGTAGGTGTAGACCTGCACACCCGCAAAGAAATCTCCCCCCATGTCGGATTTGAAAACCTGCTCAGCGAGCTTGAAAAGACTATTATATCGGGACAATGCGGTATAATGATCCATCATCAAAGAATGAATAACCGAGCCTTTGATTTTCTCGATCTGCTCCTTGCCGCTATAAAAGCCAGTCCACGACTCACTCCCGTTCTTTTCAACAACCTGCTCGCCATTTCACCAACAACAGATAAATAGTTACGTTGACAATATAACTTCAAAAAACTAGAGTGACAGAAATAGGAAAGATTCACAACAAACAGATCAGTTGTTTGTTTTTCACAACCATCGGTAAACAGGAACGATATGAGCCGCCTTGTAGCATTACCCTGGCGAAAATCCATCCAGATGGCCTACCAGTCCATTCGTGTCCGGTTTTTCCGTTCCATGGTTACCACTATGAGCCTCGTCCTTGCCGTTTCCTTCCTCACCTTTACCCAGGTTGGAAATGATATTGCACAGGGGTTGCTGGCCAGCGGCAGTTCGGAGCATCTTCAGGCCCTGACAAAAGCAGGCTTCGATATCTCTCCGGGGGATGCAACTATCAGTAGCTCCGCTAAACAACGATGGATAGTTTTCCTCTCTCTTCTTGTCTGTATCGTCGGCATTATCAATGCACAACTTATGTCGGTGACAGAGCGATTCAGAGAAATCGGAACGTTGAAATGTCTGGGGGCGCTAGACCGTTTCATCGTGCGCATTTTTATGCTTGAGGCGACAATACAGGGCTTGGTCGGGGCTCTGGCAGGAGCACTGCTTGGAGGAATCGCCGCAGTATTGACGGCACTGATCAGGTTCGGTTTTTCTCTTCTTCCCTATATTCCCTGGCTGCAAATCAGTACGACCATGTTTTTCACCCTCTGCATCGGAACCTTTTTAAGCCTGCTTGGCGTTTTTTACCCGGCAATAGTAGCCGCTCGAATGCGACCGGTTGACGCCATGAGGGTTGAACAATAAACACAACAACACAAATCTACTATGGCTGAAAGTAAACAAATTGTCCGTGTACGCGGGGTCACCAAAAATTTCGACCTGGGAAAAATTGTAATCGAAGTTCTCAAGGGAATCGACCTTGAGATCGAAACAGGAAAGTACGTCTCCATCATGGGGCCCTCCGGGTCGGGGAAATCAACACTGTTTAACATGATTGGCGGCCTCGACAAACCGACAGCGGGTAAAGTTTTTATTGATGAGGTGGATATCGCTCAGCTTGATGCGTACGAACTTGCCTGGCTCCGCTGCCGTAAGATCGGTTATATTTTTCAA
>JAUVON010000272.1 GCA_030599175.1 Desulfobulbaceae bacterium
TTACCAAGGCTGATATTCGTACCCTGGCAAGTCATAAAGTAATAGGAAATGTTCCGGATCCGGATCAAGAGATTATAGAGGCTGCAATTAAAAAGACAGGGGCTTCTTCGGTTCTGATCACGCATATGGTGAGCAGTAAATCGGAAACTCAAACTTATCCGGGATCTGTCCATTTTCTACCGGGGGGCTTTTATGGGAGTATGTATGGGTACTATGGCCACACATACCAGGCCGTATACACGCCGCCGTCGAATCTTACCCGTACTGTTGTTCGGCTGGAGACCAATCTTTATGATGTTGCAACTGCCGGGCTTGTCTGGAGTGCACAGTCTGAGGCCATTAATCCAAAACTCCTGAGAACAGATTTTGAACGGATTGCCGGTTTACTGATTGCGGATATGAAGAAGAACGGAGTGGTACGATGACTCGCAGGAAAAAATGAGAAAAGTCAGGGTTGTTATAAAAATGTAAGGCTGGTGATGTAATATATCGTAAATTCAAAAAAGATGTCACATGTGGGCGCCCTGAGACTCGATTTTGAATTCATTAATATGGCACGGATGGTGCCGTTATTCTGAAACGGTATGAAACTGCATAAACCAGAAGGAGAAAAATATGAAAATTGTAAGTGTTCTATTGGCAGTCATTTTTACCTGCGTCCTCGGTTTTTCCACTCTTCCCGGTGAGGCGTACGCGAAATCGAGCAGTGAAAAAATGACGACGGAAAAAGCAGGGAAAAAGAAGAGTACATCCAAGACAACAAAAAAGGCAGCGGTTAAAAACATTGATATCAACAGTGCTAATAAAGAAACTTTGACGCAAATTCCGGGGATCGGTCCCAAAACAGCAGATTCTATTCTCAAGTACCGCAAGGCAAATGGTAAATTTAAGAGTGTGAATGACCTGACGAGTGTGAAAGGTATTGGAGATAAGAGTCTTAAGAAAATGAAACCGTTTTTGAAAAAGATTTAACACTGTTTTCTGAAACGGTCAGTACTATTTCGTCACATGCCGGGATCACCTTGTTTGGGTGACTCCGGCTCCTTTTCTAAAGAGTGTATCTCTTTCCCTCATTTATATATTCCCTGATTTCTACAAAGTGTTTGTGTTTCACCGGTAATTCTCATATCCTGCAATAGGTTTCTGTGGCCTATGGCGCGCCAATAACCATATTGACGGTTTTTATCGCCATGGTGTATGTTTGGCTGAGATATTATGTGCTTGGAGGATAGTGAGAGTTTTGGAAAACGCATCAAAAAAAATATTTATCGAGCAGGTTCGTCTGCTGTATGTCAACTCAATGGTACCGATCCTGGTTTCTGTGGTGGTTGGTGCTGCGCTGTGCTGGTCATTGCGGATCATCGTCAATAAAACAGCCCTTATTGTCTGGTTTACTTTATTTTTCACCATTTCTGTTGCTAGGGTCGGGTTGCTGTTCCTTTTTAGAAAAAAGAAAACAGCGGAATACGACACCACAAAGTGCTGGCACAATCGATTCCTGATCGGCACATATGGAGTGGCTATCCTGTGGGGATCGGCGACCTTATTTTTGTTTCCCGACAGTCAGTCTCACCAGATGGTGCTTCTCCTGATTATAGTAGGCATGGCCGGAGGTGCAATTTCTTCGTTATGCCCCAGTCTTCCGGCCGTGTCAGGTTTTTTGTCCTTGATGCTTATCCCTCTGGTGTTAAAAATGATGATACTGGGCAGCGATAACTCGCTGTTCCTTGGCGTATTGATATTACTTTTCTGGGTGATCACCCTTAGCGGAGCCTTTAAAATTAACACCAACATTCGCGAAAATATCCAGTTGCGTCTGCAGAGTATTGAGCGGGAAAAAATTATTAAGACCAATGAAGAGCGTTACAGGCATATTTTCAATAACGCCCCCCTGGGAATATTTCAGTATGATAAAGACAGTGTCATCGTTGACTGCAATGAAGCCTTTGCCAATATCATCGGTTCTTCGAAGAAAGTAGTGATCGGCTTTGATATGCTTGCTACGATGAAAGAGCGGGGAATGCTGAGTGCCGTCAAAGACTCACTAACGATCGGTGAAGGATATTTTGAAGGTGATTATAGCTCTATTACCAGCACAAAGACCTCTCCCCTCCGGGTCTTTTTCAAAGCCATTACATCGCCAGATCAAACTATTACCGGCGGGGTCGGTATTGTTGAGGATCTAACTGAAAAAAAGTTTTCTGAACAACAAATACAATACCATACCACCTACGATTCTTTGACCGGTCTGCCAAATCGTCGCCTGCTGCTTGATCACCTCAGTAATGAGATTTCACGTGCAGGCAGGTACGGTCATTATGGAGCGTTATTATTTATCGATTTAGATAATTTTAAAACGGTAAATGACTCACTGGGTCATTCTGTGGGTGATGAACTGCTGAAACTTGTGTCGCAACGCATTACTGATAGTCTCAGGCAGGAAGACAGTGTCGCCAGGATGGGCGGAGATGAATTTATCATCATTCTCACCGAACTGGATGAAATAATTGAGCTTGCTGCCGATAAGGCGAGGGAGATTGCAGAGGAGGTCAGCTACTGTATCTCATGCCCCTGCCAGATAGAGGGACGGGAATTGTGTATTACACCGAGTATAGGAGTGTCTCTTTTTCCAAAATCGGGAATAGGGAGCGGTGATATTCTAAAACAGGCTGATACGGCCATGTACAGAGCCAAGGCCGCAGGTCGCAATGAAATCCGTTTTTTTCTGCCCTCCATGCAGGATGCGGCGGATGAAAGGCTTCGAATTTACATGGAAATCCGAAAGGCGCTGGACAACGATGAACTCGCTATCTATTACCAGCCACAGGTAGACAATTCGGGAGGGATAGTCGGAGCCGAGGCGCTGCTGCGTTGGCATCATCCGGAAAGAGGGTTGGTCCCTCCCGGTGATTTTCTGCCGATTGCAGAAGAAACAGGGATAATGAGGGATATCGGTCGATGGGTATTACGATCGGCCTGCCACCAAATTAAAATATGGGATGATGCCGGAAAACTAGAAGATTCTCATATTATTTCCGTTAATATCAGCAGTAAAGAATTTGGCGCACCTGATTTCGTTGATATGGTAATCACCATTCTTGGAGAAACCGGAGCCACACCGGATCATCTGGGAATCGAACTCACTGAAAGCAGCCTTATTTCCACAGGCGGAGATATCATTAAAAAAATGATGACATTGCAGCGATTAGGTGTCAAATTTTCTGTTGATGATTTTGGTACCGGTTACTCATCACTGAGTTATTTAAAGAGCCTTCCCCTGAATACCCTCAAGATTGACCGTGCTTTTGTCAATGACATCAAAGATGCCGGTCAGGATATAGTGCTGGTTGACACCATAATTATGATGGCCCATAACCTGGGAATGGCGATTATTGCCGAAGGAGTGGAAACTGAGCAGGAGTTACTCTACCTCAGCAGAAGGGGCTGTATGGTTTATCAGGGCTATTATTTCAGTAAAGCTGTTGCCGTCAAAACTTTCACGGAAATGCTTGAATCCGGCAACAGCAGCATTGCCGGCAAACAACTTTCCTGAGTTTTTACGACGGTATCATTTTTTTTCCACCGGATATTTAGAGTCAAACCACTCCTTCCAGCCGCCTTTGAGTGCATATACCTTGCTGTATCCTTCGCCGATTACTTTCTGTGCCACCCTGGCACTGGTGTATTCGCTGGGTCAGGCACAGTAGAGTACAAGAGTTGCATCTTTCGGGTATTTTTCAACAAGAGAAAGGTCAAAACCCTCCATTCGCACGGCATCCTTTATTTTATATTCACTGGACTTCCAGTCTCTGCCGATACGAACATCGAGGATGATCAGGTTGTCTGAACCGAGTAATGATTTCAGCTCATCCTTATCCATGGTTGGCACTGAGGCGGCAAAAATTGATGGTGCTGTCAGAAAGGAAAGCGTGAGGAGCAGAACAACAAATTTTTTCATGATAATTCTCCTTGGTAGGGAAGATGTTTTTTTATGAGGTTAAAAAGAATCAAATTATTGCAGAGACTAATGCATCTAACTCGATGAGGCAAGTTGGCGGAGTGGGTTTATATGCATTTATGACCAAATTGATGGATCGACCAGGTTCGTCTGATAAAACTATTGCGCCATAACCTGTTGTTTTGTAACGTTACTCAAACACTTCTCCTTACCTTTTTCTAACGGTGTAACGATGCAGAGTCAAAATTCTCGAAACTCTTCTAACCAGCCACCCTCAGTTCACTCAGCGTTTGAAAATCTCGGTAGTTCACTCCACTTAAA
>JAUVON010000015.1 GCA_030599175.1 Desulfobulbaceae bacterium
GAGAATATATTAAGAATATATCAATTTTTCCAGAGATATATGCTGGACAGCACTCTTTCAGATCACTTTTCATTTATATGAAAGTCATACATTCTGGGAGGGCAAAAGAAATCAGGAGAGGTGTTGCACAACAGGTAAGCGAGCATGCGAGACTCCGATCCACAGCCTTCAATGACGTTTGGCAACCCCTGGTATATAATTTGCATACATTATCTAAACCTTAAACAATATATGCTATGAAACCTCTTCTAACCTTACTGATAATCTTCTTCTGCATGTTTGATGGCCCAATCATGGCCTCTGAACTTATAAAGATAACACGAGTAGATAACAGAGATAGTATTCAGCTCTATTTCAGCTTTGACAGGCCGCCTCTGTTCAATGAGACAGTCAACGAGAAACGCATTAATCTCATTTTCCCACAATCAAAAATTGCACCTGACCTTCAAATATTTGAAGCTGACGACAAGATAGTCAAAATTTTGTCGCATGACAAAGACGGGGTCTATATACTCTCCCTCTTTTTTCGATACAAACCACAAAACTATACGTTCTCAAAAAGCGCAGACGAAAAAATTGTGCTGGAAGTACTGCTTGGCAATCGATTCAGTAAGTCGTATAAAAATTTGGCCGACAGGCTGAAAGGGCTGACTATTCTTGACAGGAATTCCTCAGATTACTCCAATCCGTATGTCTTATCTCCATATAGTAGAGACTGGATTTCTTTTTTTTCGAAATATGAATCGCCGTTGAATGTTGATATTCCGTTACGATTCAGTTTCCCACCCTTTCCAACAATTCAACTCCTTCCGTCTGGTAAAGAAAGTACCAGGCAGTTGTTATCACCAGAAATGTACGCGCTTGCAGGTCAGGGTCTCTGGGCTCAACTTGCTCCGTTAATTTTGAAGAAACTTCAAACTGAACCGGAGATCGTACAGCAGAAACTTCTTGCACTTATATATAGTGAAGTGCTTGCAAGAGGAAATGATTTTGAAGAAGCTTTCAAACAGCTCCACCTTTTAAAAGAAAAACAGCCTGAAGAGCCCATTGAAGACTTAATTATATATCTTCTGGCCCTCACCCAGGCAATTCATACAGACCCTCACCTTGCAGGTCTCGAGTTTAAAGAGCTGGAAGAGAGGATAAGTACTAGCAACCCCCTGGCCCCCTACCTCTTAAATTCCCAGATTGAAACTGCACTCGCCACATCCCAGTACAGCAGGATGAACGAACTTCTCCTCCGGGACGATATAGGCTTCCCTGATCAAGTCAAGGAAATCCGGGCAATCCGCCAGGCTGATTACTGGTTTGCAATCAAACAACCTGTGAAGGCATATGTTGCCTATAACCTACTGTCAGAATCAGTGCTCCTTCCAACCCGACCATATTCTCTGAACCGATATTGCACAACACTCTACAATAATAAAAAATTTGAGGAGAGTGCAGAATGCTATGAACAACTTTCATCACTTGCCTTATCTGAAGATTCCTTAGGGTTGGTTAAATATAGATTAAATATGGCCAGACTTAAATTTCAGAACGGCACATCTCTTGTTTCTGATTTTACTCAAATTGAAAATGCATTTTCAGGGAGTGAGGCGGGATACCGGGCTGCCCTGAAAAAAAATGACCTCTTTCTACTTCAGGACAACAGTCGATACAACTGGGCATTAAAACAATATGAAGCCATTAGTCAGGAATCGATACTGCGTGCGGTTACCGAAGAAGCACTGTTTAAGCAGGCCCTGATTTACACCTTACTTGGTCAAAGCGACAAATCCATTACATTGCTGCAAAAACTTCTCAGGGATTTCCGGCAGGGAGACATTAAACCCACAGCACAGGCATTGCTTATTGAGTTGCTGCCTGGTGAGATTAAACGACTTGTGGATAAGAAAGAATATCTCAAGGGACTTGTCCTGGCCAAACAGAACAAAGAACTGTTTAAGAAAAGATGGATAGACAGTGTGTACCTGGTAGACATTGCTGAAGCATATCAGAAGATCGGTATTTTTGACGAAGCACAGCAGCTCTACCTGTACCTTATCGAAATCGTACCAATCGACAAAAAGGAGCAATTTTATCTACCGATGATCAGGGCTTCTTTTAATCATGGCAATTACAGTCTTGTTGATGATTACGCTGCACAATACACCTATAACTATCCCCGGGGATCATTTTCAGATGAGATCCTTCTTCTTCGACTGCAGGCACTTGTTGCCGAGGGGAGACTTGCAGAAGCACTCCGGGTTCTTCCGACTCCTCTTCCTGATCACCGTGGCATAATCAGACTCGCAGGCTCTCTTTTTTACCGTACTGACAACTTTAGAGATTGTACCAGGGTATATAATATCCTTGCAGATTCAAATTATTCTTTTAGCCCCATAGACAGAATAATGTATGGCGAGAGTCTTTTTAGAACGGAACATTTTTTTCAGGCGGAAGATATGTTTTTACAAGTGACCAGGGACAATCCTTTCTTTAATCAAAGCCTCTATCGTCTTGCTGAACTCGAAAGAAGAAAGGGAAAAGAAAAAAATGGTCTAAGATTTTTCAGGAAAATTGTCGAAACAGGAAGAGATGATCGTTGGAAACAGTATGCCGAAAAAGAATTGCAATTTGCAACTGCTGCTTCCCGTATGTGATTGATTTCAGGAACCGTATCAGCTGCAACTCTCGAACAAAGCGGAGTCATAAAAATTAAGGAAAAATATGGATTCTTTAAGACCATTTGATTCACAAATGCAGCTTCTAAGCAAAGTTTTAGATCTGAGGGCAGAAAAAGCTCAGATCATCTCATCAAACATTGCCAACGCTGAAACCCCAGGCTACACCCCTTCTGTTTTTGACTTCGAGCAGGATCTCAGGAGTGCAATCAAACAAACCGGTGCAGTTGCCCTGGAGACCTCACATAACAGTCATATTTCACAGGGACCTGCCGGGTTCAACTCTGTTGTCGGAAAAATCAGCAAGGTTGCTGACCAGCCCGGTATAGGTGACGAAAATGGAGTCAGTGTTGACCAGGAAATGATTGCCTTATCTGAAAACGAGATACTGTATGAGACATCGGCCCAGCTCTTAAAGAAGAGAATTACTCTTCTCAAACATGTCATATCAGGCGGACAGTAAACCTGACCTGGAAATATTAATTACAAGGGAAACCATAGCATGGATATATTCAACACATTTCAGATAAGCAGTTCAGCACTCAAGGCCAACACTATCAGGTTGAATACTATCAGCTCCAATCTGGCTAATGTTGAAACAACCTCCACCCCTGAGGGAGGTGCCTACAGGAAGAAATCTGTTTATTTTGAAAGCCAGCCGCTGAGCTTTCAGAAACAGCTGGAAAACAATATGAAAAATTCTGCCCAGGGAGTAGCAGTAACAAAAATCCTTGAAGATGATACTCCTCCAAGAAAAGTATACGACCCGACTCATCCCGATGCACAGGATGACGGATATGTAGACATGCCTAATATAAGTGTTCTTGAAGAGATGGTTGATATGATGTCTGCGACAAGAGCTTATCAGGCGAATGTCACTACTATCAAATCAGCAAAGAGAATGGCCCTGAAGGCTCTTGAAATCGGGAGATAATACTCATGAATATGGTTAATGGAATAACATCTCTGCCCTCCTCTCTGATCACCCCGCAGGAAACCAGTGATGTAGCTCGTGCCAAGTCGGGTTTTGGAGAGATTCTGTCTTCAACTATAAAATCAACAAATAATGCCCAGTTAGCCGGAGACATGGCAGTCGAAAAACTCATTACTGGTGAGGCAAAACATCTTCATGAAGTGATGATTGCCGTTGAAGAGGCCGATGTTTCCCTTCGTATGTTAGTGCAGATGCGTAACAAAGCGCTGACTGCTTATGAAGAGATCATGAGAATGCAAATTTGATGGTCAGACAACTCTCTGTACTTTATTTTTAATATTGTTTGCAAAAAGGATTATTCATGGAAGCTGAAGAACAAAATGTTCCTGCACCAACTGAAACTACAGATCCTCCAATGGTTCGGCCTGAAAGAAAAAACATCTTCACGCTTATTCAGGAATGGCCGCTGTCAAGGAAAATTGCTACAGGTGTGGTACTGTTCGTCTCAATATTACTTTTTGGTTTCCTGATTTTTCAGGCGGGAATTGCCGATCAACAGCTTCTTTATGCCAACCTCTCAACAAATGACGCTGCACTGGTAGCAAATTCGCTGAAAGCAGAAAAAATACCCTATTCATTAAAGAATGGGGGCCGTGACATATGGGTATCAGCAGATCAGCTCTACCAGACCAGATTGGATCTCGCAGCCAAAGGGTTGCCGAGTGGCGGCGGAGTCGGATTCGAAATATTTGACAAACAGAGTTTCGCTCTCACAGACTTCGTCCAGAAAGTGAATCATACCAGAGCTCTTCAAGGAGAACTTTCCAGAACAATAACTTCACTTGCTCCTGTAGAGACATCCCGGGTACACCTTGCACTCCCTGAAAAAAGATTGTTTAAGAATCAACAAAAAAAGGCTACTGCTTCAGTAATTATTACACTAAAACCCGGGCAAGAACTTGATATGAGCCAGGTTCAGGGAGTTGTCCATCTTGTTGCCGGATCAGTTATGGGGCTTGAGCCAAAAGATGTCAAAGTAATTAATTCCAGAGGAGTGGTACTTGAAGGTCAGGAAAAATCTGACAAAGATAATCTGATGTCTCTGGACATGCTGGCCTATCAGCAGGAAGTGGAACTCAGGCTGGAGACCCGTGCCCAGGACCTCCTGGATAGGACAATGGGTAGAGACCATGCTGTTGTCAGAGTTACAGCCACACTTGACTTTTCCAAAGTTGAAAAAACAGAAGAACTATTCGATGCTGATGAACCTGTTATCAGAAGTGAACAGCTGAATCAAGAGAGCAGCGGTACTCAAACTATAGGTGGGATTCCAGGGGTACAGTCAAATCTCGATGGAAATTTTCAGGAAGAGATAGACTCAATTCCACAGACAAGTAGTACTTCAAAAATAACCAATTACGAAATAAGCAAAACCATAAGCAAAATTGTTAATCCTATTGGCTCCATTTTAAATCTTTCAGTTTCTGTACTGGTTGCAGATCGCGTGGAACTTGACAACCAGGGCAATGCTGTATCTACCACTCCGCTCACACCCGAAGAGTTGAAATCTATTGAAAACATGGTTGCTACTGCAATTGGTATTGTTCAGGAACGGGGAGACATGATCAACGTATTGTCTATGCCGTTTATCGATACCGATAAAACTTTAGTTGAAACGGAGCAATCGACACCTCATTTTATTTACCAATATATCCCTTTTGTAAAATATGGCTTGATTCTTCTTGGTATTCTTCTGATCTATTTACTCCTGGTCAGGCCTGTAATAAAAACCATGCGCGGCGAAGTAAAGAATCATTACAAAACCGTGAAACAACTCGAACAGGAACAGAATAAAATCCAGGATGAAGAGATCGTCCCTCTTCCACCGGTAGATGAAACAATCACAATGCTCAAAAGAGAGGTGCTTCAGAACCATGTGCCCACTGCCTTTATAATAAAAAACTGGATACAGGAAGGATAACAGATGGCAATAGAAACATTGACAGGACTTAATAAGGTAGCAGTCTTGCTTATCTGTCTCGGAGAAGATGCAGCTTCAAAAATTTTTGACGAATTATCCGACGAGGAAGTACGACAGGTAACCAGAACCATGGGAATGATCAACCATATACCTATCGACATTAAGGAGAAAGTATTTGCAAGCTTTCATGAAACTCGAGACCAGTATGCAGGACTTTTTGTAAAGGGAGAAGATTTCGCAAAGAAAGCTATTGCTGCAACTTCAGGGGAGCAACGGTCTGATTTTTTAATGGATCAGTTTGTTTCAGCTACCGAATCAAGATCTTTGGAAACTATATCTTTAATGGCCCCTCGCATGGTGGCCGGCCTGCTGGAACATGAACATCCGCAGACCATAGCCCTCGTTCTTTCCACCCAGCATGTTGAACATGCCAGTGAGATACTCGCGCACCTTCCTGAAGAATTAAGAACAGATGTAACATACCGTATTTCAAAAATTGAACGGGTCTCTCCCGAGGTTATCAGCAGAATAGAAGACGCATTGAACAGGGAGATAGGCCTCGTTTCAGGTAAAGCTCATAAAAAAGTAGGTGGTATTGATGCTGTTGTCGGAATCCTCAACCATATGAAAAACAACCTCGATGCTGATATTCTTGAGAAGATGGAGGAGACCGACCCGGACATGGCTGACGAGATCAGGAAAAAGATGTTCACCTTTGAAAATCTTGTGGCCCTTGATGGAAGATCACTGCAGTTGATTTTAAGAGAGGTAAATAACGATTCTCTCACTGTTGCTCTCAAGACCGCTTCCGATCAGATGAAAGAGAAAATATTTGCAAACATGTCTATCCGCGCAGCTGATATGATCAGAGACGATCTTGAGGCTATGGGTCCGGTACGCCTCTCCGAAGTAGAACTCATGCAACAGGCCATAGTCAAGATTGCCATGAAGCTTGAGAGTGAGGGGAAACTTGTACTTGGGCCTGGAGGCGGTGATGAACTTGTCTAAATACTTCAAGCATTCTGGGTCTTTCCAACCTGAGGATATTCTTAAATCCACTCCTGCACCACCAGTCCCGGAGGTGGAAACCTCAATCTCTGTATCTTCTGCTGATATTTCACTGCAACCAGACAGTATAGACAAGAAAACAGATTCCGACCAGGTTCATACCGATCAGGAGGAAAGTGGATCTTCCAATGAAACAGTGGATCCTGGTAAATACATCGAAGTCTCAGAAGTGGAAAAAAAACTTGAAGAAGCATATGAGGCTGGAATTCAAAAAGGATTTGAAAAAAGTGCAGCTGATTTCGAATCCGCAGGGAAATCTCTTCTCACCATTTGTGAACAACTTGAAACGGTAAGGGAGACTATCATAGCAAACAGCAACCGGGAAATACAGGAATTTGCCATGGGGGTTGCCGAAAGAATTGTCCGGCATTCATTACGGGATGACAATACTACTATTATTGCAACGATTGAAGAAGCGTTGCAACGGGCAGTCAAGTCAGATGAATTTTATGTCTATATTAATCCTGACGATTATGACATGGTAGCAGAGAGGTCAAGCGACCTCATAGCAGGGCTTAGCGGACTAAGCAATATTTTGATCAAAAAGGATGTAACTGTTGAAAAAGGCGGAGCGAAAATTGAATCCGACAACTGTACTATTGATGCTACTATTGCCAGCCAGTTTGACGTGATCCGGCAGGAATTACAAAAGAAAGTATAGGAGGCTGCATTGCTTTCCTGACAATGAAGGTACTTATCCAGAGATTTTAGAATACCCCGTACTATTCGGAATACAATCAAAATCATGCTATTAGAAGACTCACATATTAAAGACCTTGAAACTATTAAAGTATGGGGGAAAGTCACCCGTATTGTCGGTCTGGTTATCGAAGGGTATTGCCCCTATGCATCCATAGGGTCATTATGCCAGGTCACCCCAGTGGATAGTGGAGAAAATATCTATGCTGAAATCGTAGGCTTCAAAGATGGCAAAGCTCTCCTTATGCCTCTTGGAGACCTGCGTGGTCTTGGTCCGGGAAGTCTGATTCGTGTGATCAGAAACAGTGCCACCATCAAGGTCGGCAACAACCTGCTTGGTAGAGTCATAGATGCAATGGAACTCCCTCAGGACGGATTACCCGCTCCGATTCTCACGGAAGACATTGATCTCTACGCCCTTCCTCCGGGACCACTGGAGAGACAGAATATCAGCCAGCCTCTTGACCTTGGGATTCGAGCGATAAATGGCCTTATTACCTGCGGAAAGGGTCAGCGAATGGGGATTATGGCAGGATCAGGTATTGGCAAAAGCATACTTCTGGGCATGATGGCAAAATATGCCAAGGCCGACATTAACGTAATTGCACTTATTGGCGAGCGGGGCAGAGAAGTCAGGGAATTTATTGAAAGGGATCTTGGAAAGGAAGGCCTTGCGCGCTCAGTCATTGTTGTTGTAACTTCTGATCAGTCCCCTTTACTTCGTATGCGAGGCGCGTTTGTAGCCACTGCCATTGCAGAATTTTTCAGTAATCAGGGCAAGAATGTGCTCCTTATGATGGATTCTGTTACCCGTTTTGCAATGGCAATGCGTGAAATTGGCTTGGCAATTGGTGAACCGCCAACAACCAAAGGATACACTCCTTCTGTTTTTGCAACCCTGCCCAAACTACTGGAACGAGCTGGAAGATTCAAAAACCGTGGAACAATTACCGGACTTTATACTGTCCTGGTTGATGGTGATGATCTCACAGAACCGGTCGCAGACTCTGTACGCTCGATTCTTGACGGTCACATCGTTTTGTCCAGAACTCTTGCTACGAAAAATCATTTTCCTGCAATTGATGTTATCAACTCGACCAGCCGTGTAATGCGGAATATCATCTCCCCCCGTCATCAGGAACTTGCGGGAAAAGCCAGAGAAGTCCTTGCGACCTATGAAGACGCTGAGGATCTTATTAATATCGGTGCCTACGCAAAAGGATCCAACCCGAAGATTGACTATGCAATCAGCAGAATTGACTCGATAAATGATTTCTTGAAACAGGATTATAATGAATCTACTTCAATAAAAAATGGTCTTAACCAGTTAGGAAACTTGCTGGGTAACAGAAAAGATGAGAAACCCCCGAAAAAAAACAGGCGCGAAACAGATGCATCATAAATCTTTTTCATACCAGTTATTGACATTGTATGAAACCATTCAACCTTGACACTGTCCTTGATTACAGAAAACGACTGGAGGATATTGCAATTCACCGGCTGGCTGAAGCCAAACGGCAGGAGAAAATAATCCAACAGAAACTTGATGAGGACAACAGGCACCTTGCCGCCCTTATAAAAGAAACTGAACAACTGCAAAACAAAACTATCTCGATTTTAGATCTCATTAATTTCGAGAATAGAATCCTCTTTCTTAAAAAGAATATTCATAGTGTTAAAACAAAACTGCAGGAAAAATCTGAAAACAGAAATAGAATGCAGGAGAATCTTGTTGAAAAGAGTAGAAACAGACAAATTTTGGCTAGCCTGAAAGATCAGCAGAATCGGTCATGGAAAAAACACCTCGATAAAAAAGAGGTCGCAATGCTGGATGAGATAGCGACCATAAGGCACCATGCTGGAAACTAACTATGATGGCGTCGTAAAAATTCTTCATCTACTTCGTTGCTGGAAATTTCTTATCATTACGACGTACCCTAGTACGCCGTAATGATAAGAAATTTCCGTGCCTCGTATATGAAGTTTTTCGGAGTCTACGCTTACCTACTTAGCCATCTGAATTTATAGTTTTTACGAGATTATCAACTATGAACATACTCACTAAAACAGTCGTAATTTTTGCCTCAGCAACTCTTCTTCTTTCTACCGGCGCTACACTTCACGCTGCCGATCAGCCTGCACCAGCAGAATACTCATCAGTAGAGGAAAGAAGGCTGCTGCATATCGTCAGCCAGGAAAGGGCCAGTATTCGTAAAGAACAGGAAGAAATCGTTATGAAAAAAAAGGAGCTAAAGACCCTTGGGGATGTGGTCGATAAGAAACTTGCTGAAATTGATAATAAACTTGAAGAACTCAGAAAGCTTCAAAATAAAATTGAATTACTTCTTACTGCAAAATCAACAGAAGAAAAAAAACGGATCAAAGGGTTAGCATCTATATATGAAAAAATGACCCCGGAGAAAGCATCCCTGGCACTCACCGGACTTGATCAGCAACTTGCAGCAGATCTTCTAGCAAACATGAGAGTTAAGGCTGCAGCGAAAATACTGGATCAGATTTCAAATAAAAAAGCAGCACAGCTGAGTACTACTTTTTCAACGATACAACTTGAGTGAAAACAATGACCCAAATAGCGATTATCCAGGCAGCACCGCGACCAACCCCACCCGAAGGCCCACCCTCAAGTAATAGCAAAACCTCATTTAGTCCTTATTTAGAAAATGCCGTTAGTGGAAAATCCCAGGCTCCCGATAACACTTCTTCCGACAAATCAACTCAAATTGATCCCTATCCAGATGATACATCTGGTACCACTCCAGGCTCAAACGTTTTTTCTTCCAATGCAGCAATAGATAACCCGACATCTCAAATCAAGAACACTGACTCGAATTGGAATCGACAGGCCGATGGCGCAGACACCCTGAAACATCTCAAACAATTGCGTACGGAGCTCAGCACCACAGACGCTAAAATTACTCCTTCTCTACCGCAATCTCCTGCACACCGTGGTGATACACCTTTTAAAATTAATATCGCATTTACTGACAACCAGGGGAATACCATCCAGCCGGCTCCTCTGACTAGAAACGATAGCATACTCAGGCAACTGCAACAGATAATTCACAACAGCAACGAAACCGGCACAGTTTCCATCCAGGGTACGGTCAACGGATTTTCCGGTGGACTGGAAGGAGATAAACCAGGAAGGTTTTCCAGTCAAATGCGTGAGCCGCATTTAATCTTTGAAAAAACCGGCCATAAGACACAGACCCTGCGACAGGATGCACTGGCCCAGTATCTTGATGCTAAAGTCAACACCAGAGAGCAGGGTAGCAACAGTTCGAATACAACGAACAATGAACAGCAGAATGGGAATAACAGTCAACAATTGTCAGCCCATTTGCAGTCAAATGCTTCCCTTTCTACAGAGCAGGTCACCAGTTTTCAGCAATTTTCTACACTCCTGCAGGACCTTCCCGGCAGTCACGCACAAAATAGCCTTAAGTCAATTATTTTATCTTCAGGAAATGTTGTCTATGAAAAAGATATTATGCAGCAGGTGGTTGAACGCTTTCAGATTTTTAAACAGCAGAACGATACCAGGCTTACCCTGAAGCTTCATCCTGCAGAACTTGGTGCGCTGCAAATTGACCTTACTGTAAAAGAGGGGTCTATTAAGGCAAATGTCCTCGCTCAAAGCCAGCAGATCCAGGAAATAGTCGAACGGAACCTGCCTAAACTCAGGAATTCTCTTGCAGAGCAGGGCTTTACTATCGAAGAAATCCTGGTCACCAGCCAAACCGATTCTATCACCGACTTCAATCTCTTCGAACAGCACCTTGCCGACCGGAATAATTACACTCCTGCAGTCAGGGAGGTCAAAGAGCCAAATAGTTTCAGTATGGTGCTGGAGGATGTAGTTGAAGAGACAATTGGTTGGACAACCGGAGTGAATATAAAAGTCTAGAATTTATTAGAGGAGTTTACACAATGAGCAGCTATATAGAAGCACTGGGGCAGGCAAACACTGCAGCAGCGGCCGGTATAAAAAATGATTCAGCCGACAAAGCCAGTATGGGGAAGGAGGATTTCCTCACCCTTCTTGTCACTCAGTTACAGAACCAGGACCCTCTTAACCCTGATGATCCTACAGAATTTACAGCTCAGCTGGCACAGTTCAGCTCACTGGAACAGTTATTTACCTTAAATGAAAGCATGGATAATCTGGTTGCTTCAAATGCAGGATCCGACAAACTTTCTACTCTTAATACAATAGGAAAAGAGGTTGCATATCATAGCGGTAGTTTTAACTTTTCCGGAGAGCCCCAGGAAATTGGTTACCAGCTTGATGGTTCTGCTTCAGAAGTAACGCTTTCCCTGCAACAAAATGGATCTACAATTACTACTTTGCATGGCACCGAGTTAACAAAAGGCAATCATTTTATTACCTGGGACGGTCTAGCGGAAAATGGGGCTCCTGCACCTGTAGGTAAATATGAAATCGTTATCAGTGCCAAAGCAACCGATGGTGAAAGTGTCGCCGCAGCACCGATAGTCAGATCGGAGGTAACCGGGGTTGACCTTGAAGGTGAATCAGGTGGGATTCTTATAACCCGCGCAGGGGATATTAATTTTAATGAGATCCTGGGTGTTTACAATCCCGGCAGCAGAGCAGGTGAAAATCATGATAATGAAGATTGGGAGAACGGTGAGGAAACATTGGGAACAGTAGCTGGTCTCGCTGAAGATGTTAATGAAATAATTGAATAATGATGGCGTCGTAAAAAAACTGTAAACAGAGGATTAATCGATATGGGTAGATTTAATAATCTGACTCTTAAAGGAAGGGGGAAATAATGGGATTATCAAGTGCACTGTACAGTGGAGTCAGCGGTTTAAAGACCAACGGGCAGGCAATGAGCGTTATAGGGAATAACCTTGCCAATACCAATACTATAGGATTCAAAGGATCCCGTACCGTTTTTTCAGACCTTTTATCAAGCTCAATTAGCAGTTCCAGCGGAATTTCACAGGTAGGGCGTGGTGTAAGTGTGTCCACAGTCGATAATATATTCAGCCAGGGAACTTTTGAATCAACTGAATCCAGCTTAGATGTGGCAATCGAGGGGGACGGTTTTTTCATGCTCAAAGAGGTTGGCGACCAGACGCCATATTACTCAAGGGCCGGATCTTTCAGATTTGATGATGATGGTTATCTGGTTACCCCTGAGGGAATGCGCGTTCAGGGAAAAGAGTTCGACGCAGACGGAATTATTATTGCGGGTGATCCAGATGACATTCAAATTGCTGACACCGGATTAATTGGAGGCAGCGTTACCAACGCTCTTACTCTCAACACTAATCTGGACTCCAGTGAAGCAATCCTTCCACTGGGTGGACTTGTCATAACAGACCCAAATACATTCAATTATTCATCATCTATACAGGTATTTGACACCTTGGGTGGTCCCCATCTCCTCACTACCTATTTCATTAAAACAGCTGCTAATACCTGGAACTGGGCCTGGAGTGCTGAACAGGAAGGAGGTGCCATCATAGAGGGTGCCGGGTCGAACACCCTTAATTTTACTCCAGACGGTGTATTAACAAATGATGCTCTGAACCCACCACTGGATACCATAGGCTTCATACCAAGTTTAAACTGGAACAACAGTACAACACCTACTCCCATTGATATTACCTTTGACACAACTCAGTTTAACAGTGCGTCAGCAGTAATCTCCCAGGAACAGGACGGATTTGGAGCTGGTGATCTCACCGGTGTTAACATAGATCCTGAAGGTATTGTCGTTGCGTCTTACTCTAATGGAGAGCAAATTAATATTTCTCAACTGGTTTTAAGTAAATTTGTCAATCCAAATGGATTATCGAAGGAAGGCAGCAATCTCTACGCTGCAACAACATCCTCCGGCCCTCCCCGAACGGGAATTCCGGGACCAGAATTAGGAAAAATCTTCACCAACTCACTGGAACAGTCTAATGTTGACATGGCAGACGAATTTGTCAAAATGATAACCATACAAAGAGGCTTCCAGGCCAACTCTAAAATCATTACTACCGTAGACGAGCTGCTGGGAGAACTGATTAACCTCAAACGATAAATGTCATTTTTTTGACTACATATCTGTCACATAGGAGGCCGGTCAGATAATACCGGCCTCCTTCCCACCTTTTTTTGCACTGTCCATACCGAAAATATCCAATATCCCCACTCTTTGATCCATTTTTGATTATTTTTTAATGCATGGACTGTTTTTTGCAAGAATATTTTAAATTAATTTACTCATGTAAAAAGTCAACACGATGCTGAATAGTTAGCCGATAAACTTGAGTTTTAGAAAACGAAGGTCTATGATATTAAACAGGTAGCTATTCTAGGAGCGGGTCCGAGCTCCTGGTTCATGAATTAGAGTGGAGGAGCTTTTTTGGATCTTTCGACGATAATTGGTATTTGTGCGGCTTTTGGATTAATGATAATGGCCATCCTTCAGGGAGGGCCACTGATAATTTTTTTTAATGTCCCCGCCTTAATGATCGTCTTGGGGGGCACTTTTGGCAACACACTGGTTCACTATTCTTTCCGTGATGTATTTGATGCTCTCAAAGTTGCCAGGAAAACCTTTCGACATAAAGAGATCCCAGTTAATTCACTTATAATCCAATTGATGGGGTTCGCCAACAAAGCCAGAAAAGAAGGCATTCTGGCCCTGGAAGGCAGTATGGAAGACATTGATGATGAATTTCTTGGCAAGGCCATACAGATGGCGGTAGACGGGCAGGAACCGGAGACATTGCGATCCATGCTGAATACAGAGATCGAATATATCCAGCTTCGACATGAACAGGGAGCAGATATCTTTACAGCAGTTGCCTCCTATGCTCCTGCCATGGGGATGGTCGGGACTCTTATCGGCCTTGTACAGATGCTGCAGACACTTGATGACCCATCTTCAATCGGTCCCGCAATGGCAGTTGCTCTTCTGACAACATTTTACGGTGCTGTCATTGCCAATGTTATCTGTTCCCCACTGGCAGGCAAACTCAGAAACCGATCATCTTCAGAAGTGCTTATCAAGACCCTGATCATTGAAGGGATGCAATCCATTCTTTCCGGAGAAAACCCGAGGATAATGGAGCAGAAACTTCATGCCTTTATTGCACCCAAACTCCGTGAATCTTCTTTCAATAGATAGAGGTCCTTCTTATGACATACGGACAAACTCCACTGGAAGAACAGAAGGAAAGGAAACGTAAGTGTGGACCGAATACACCGTTATGGATGATTACGTATGCGGATATGGTCACTCTCCTCCTCACATTTTTCATCCTCCTGCTCTCCATGGCAAGTATGGATCCTGTTAAATTTACCAAAGCATCAAGTTCAATCAGAGATGCTCTTGGTCTCCATTCCGATCCTGTCCATATTGATTTTACTATACCTGTTCTCCCCTCACCCCCCATCACCAGGTTTTCACCTATCCGGCAGCAGACTACCAGAAAAATTTATGAGAAAGTCGAGTCGCAGATAGACTCACTTCGTCTCAAAGATGATATTGGCCTCCTTAAGAAAAATAACAAATCTATTATTTTAAGGATCAACGATTCGATTCTTTTTAAACCAGGGCAGGTAAAGATATCCTCCGATGGTTATGCAACCCTTCGAACTATAGCGAAACTCATTACGCCGCTGCCCATGAATTTGAGAATCGAAGGGCACACTGATGACACCAGGGTTTCCACAGGCAATTTTAATAACTGGGAACTTTCCGTCGCTCGATCAGTTTCAGTATTACGATTTTTTGCTCAAGGTGATCTTCTTCCGTTGGATCGGATGTCCTCAGTAGGTTATGGGAAAAAACGCCCGATAGTACCAAACAAAGATGAGGCATCCAGAGCCTTAAACAGGCGGGTTGATTTTGTTCTCCGGCTTAACACAACAAGTTCCAAGCGCGACATGGCACCACGGAGTGCGGTTGTACCTTTATAGTGCCTTACTCCATAAAAGAGTTCATGCCTTTCCAGTTGAAGACTAGAGGAATTGTCAAATGGCAGAAATGAATGAAGAAACAACGAAGTCAGGTGGCAGCTGGAAAAAGCCGCTTATTATAATCAGTTTGCTTGTTCTCATATTGCTGACCGGAGTCGGTATCGCCGGATTTTTCCTTTACAACAAACAAGCCCCTCTACCAGAAGAGAAGGAGACCGCACCCGGCACTCCGGCAGTCGAACTAACACAAAGTGTAGATATCGGACCAATGGTTGATATAGAGGAATTTATTGTCAATATTATCAGCGATGACAGCAGCCATTATGTAAAGGCATCTCTTACTCTGGAACTCACCAGTGAGAAGAGCAGTGAAGAGCTGACAAAACGAATGCCGCAGACTCGTGATGCAATTCTTCTTCTAATTGGCAATAAGACCTATGAGGAATTGCAGGATCTTCAAGGGAAAAAACAACTTAAAGCGGAGCTGATTAACAGAATCAACTCCTTTTTACAGTCTGGCAAAGTGAAATCGGTCTACTTTACCAATTTTGTAGTTCAGTAGGATGAATCCTCGGCAAATAGACTCAGTTGAACATCTTTTGAAGAGCTGACACGAATAAATCGGAATTTTTAAAAATGGTTGCACCAGATTTTTCCGGGCGTAAAACAAGAAGAAAAAATATGGCACAGAAAGGACACTGACACCGTGGAACCAATCCTGAGAAAAGAAGAAATATCCGATTTACTCAGTGCTATCAATGATGGCAGGGTTTCGGTCGACCTGCATGAAAATGATCAGCAGGACACTAGTCTCAATTTCACATCGATAGACCTCTTCAATCCCCCACAACCGGAAAGTAAACAGTTCAGAATTCCCAACCTGGATATCATTCTGGACATATTCTGCAGAACGTACACAAGCTCATTGACAAATCGACTTCAACGAACTTCTTCTGTTTCAAGAATATCACTTAACTCGTATGAATTTCAGCATTTCTTCAAAGACAAGAAGAGTCTTGGCGCCAGTGGCATTATAGATATGTCACCACTGCAGCATGGCGCTCTTATCATTCTAGACCCTGGGCTCTCATTTTCTCTAATTGAAATTATGCTTGGGGCTTCTACTGAATTCGATCCTCTCCAGTTAGATAGAAAACTCACTACTATTGAACTCATTGTTCTAAAAACTTTATTTATCGATGCCTGCAATGATTTGAGCAATGCATTTTCTCAACTTCTTGACATGGAGACAACCCTCGTCAAACTTGAGAATAATCCCCGTCTCTTATCGATTGTCGAGCCTGCATCTGAAGTTATCGTAACCACTTTTCTGGTAAAGGTAGGCGAGCTTTCCGGTGAAATGCACATGGTCATCCCCTTTGCGACCCTCGAGCCACTCCGGGATCTGCTCAAAGACCTTCTCAGTATCTCCAATGTCAATAAAAGCACCTGGCATAACGTGATAGAGGATGAAATACTTGAAATGCCGGCAGTAGTAACAGCGCAATCCGGAATAATCAGCCTTTCCATTTCACAACTGCTGAATTTAAAAAAGGGTGATATTCTGGATCTCGATTACGATCCAAACAGTCCCCTCAAAATTTTAGTTGAAAACCAGCCAACTTTTTATGCAGTTCCCGGAACACATAATGGCAAAAAGGCTATCAATCTCACCGGGATGTTTAAATAAGGAAATATTATGACCCCTGCAAACCAAGATAACAGCCGACCGGCACCTGAAGAACTGAAAGAACTCTTACAGGAGAATCAAACTAAACCTGTAAAATCCAGTTCAGCAAGTGAACAGATTCAGACCAAAGGTCTTGACTTTCTCTACGATATTCCTCTACAGGTCTCCGTTGAGGTTGGTCGATGTAAAATACTCTTAAAAGACCTGTTGAAGATGGGCGAGGGTTACGTTATTGAACTCGACAAACTTGCAGGCGAACCTTTAGATCTCTATGTTAATTCAAAGTTGATCGCCAGGGGGGAAGCAGTTATGGTTGGTGAAAAATTCGGTATACGTCTAACCAACGTTGTCTCAACTATCGATAGAATTGAAAATCTGGGTTAGTGCCTTACTCCTGAAACCCTGTCATAAAAAACAAGAAATCGAGGAAGATCGTTTTAAATTATATGGCCATGAATATACTTTCATGGCACTTATCCAAGCATTCTAAAATTCCGATTTATTCGGGTTAGACACCGATAATGACAACTCCATTCCGCTACCTCACGTTCTTCCTGCTCTTTACCGTACTCCTGTTTTCATCTCCTGAGAATACCTATGGTGCTGTAACAGGGCTTGATGAGATGGGAAGCTACTTCCGTATGCTCTGGGGGCTGCTTGTTGTTCTTGGAATTATCCTGATACTCTACGGTATTTTGAAAAAACGTTTATCTCTGTTTCACAGCCCCGCTTCACAATCGATCAAAGTACTTGAGATAAAGCCGCTTATGGGAAAAAAAGCATTGTGCCTGGTTGAGGTAAAGGGGGAGGAATACCTCCTCGGAATAAGTAATGACCGGATAAACCATATAGCTACAATCGACTCAGCCAAAGAATCCTCATTCGCCACTACTCTTAGAAAAACAGTCCCTGACAATCAAAAATGAATGCATCCTTCCCAATAAACTCGGCCAAACTGTCTCTTTTTTTTACCGTTGCTGCCTCGATTCTGTTCCTGGCACCTCATTCCGGATATTCAATTGGCTTGCCGACGATCACCTTTGGCGTAGATGATGCCGAATCCCCGCAGCAGGTTTCAAATGCACTCCAGGTTCTCTTTGTCCTTACCATCCTGTCAGTAGCACCGGCAATTCTTCTGATGACAACCTGTTTCACTCGTATTGTCATCGTCCTGGGATTTGTCAGGCAGGCAATGGGAACCCAGAATATGCCCCCGACCCAGGTTATTCTCGGCTTGTCACTATTCCTCTCTTTTTTTGTTATGTCACCCACCTTCAACAAAATTAACAGTGAAGCTCTTCAGCCTTATATGGAAGAGAAAATAGGCCAGCCTGAAGCGTTGGAAAAGGCGTTGCAGCCTATGAGAGAATTCATGTTCAGTCAGGTGCGCGAAGAAGAACTGGCCCTGCTCACAGAAATTGCCATGGATAATGAACCACAGAACAAGGAAGATATTCCGACAATGACACTGATACCTGCATTCATGCTGTCAGAACTCAAGCGCGCATTCCAGATGGGGTTCATGATCTATATTCCATTCCTGGTGATCGATATGATCGTCGCCTCCATTTTAATGTCAATGGGCATGATGATGCTTCCTCCTGTTATTATATCGATGCCGTTTAAACTTTTACTCTTTGTCCTTGTAGACGGCTGGAGTCTTGTTGTCGGATCCCTTATAAAAAGCTTTGGATAAAACAGTATGACTCCTGAAATGGCCATAGATATCTGCCGCAGAGCGATTCAAACCATCCTGCTTGGTGCAGCACCCATGCTTATAATCGGCATGGTTATAGGACTCCTGGTATCTATCTTTCAAGCCGCGACCCAGATCAATGAACAGACTCTCACCTTTGTACCCAAAATTGTCGCTGTATTCGTTACCCTTGTGATTTTTGGACCCTGGCTTATTAAGCTGCTCACCGTTTTTACAATCGGTCTTTTTGATATTGTGGCTACTCTCTGAGAAAGTGACGTGGA
>JAUVON010000138.1 GCA_030599175.1 Desulfobulbaceae bacterium
AAAGGAGCGGGCTATAAGCCGAATTCTGTACTCTGTAAAGAGCCATGATCATTTCACTGGGATGTTGATTGCTCAACACCTCTTGCAACCTACCCGGAGATTTCGAACGGGCCGCTCTCAAACATCTCCCTATTTGGTCTTGCTCCGGATGGGGTTTACCCTGCCTCCCATGTCACCATGGAAGCGGTGAGCTCTTACCTCGCCGTTTCACCCTTACCCGGCACTCAGCTTGTTATACAATGACCATGCCATTAACCACTCTCGAAGCTGCAGCATGTGTATGAACATTATAAAACAAACTGAGTGCCGGGCGGTTTGTTTTCTGTGGCACTTTCCCCCGGTCACCCGGCGTTCGTGTTACGAACCATCCTGCCCTGCGGAGTTCGGACTTTCCTCTCCGGTCAGTCGACCGGGGCGATCATGCGCCCGCTCCGAGTTTAAATGTAGCTGGAAATTATAAAAGATGAAACAAAAAATATCTATTTATCTTCCTCGGCAGGTGGAACATAATACATGATACGCTGGCAGGTAGGGCAGTCAAACATCATATCGCCTTTAAGCAGCATATTGAATTGCTGGGGAGGAATAGCCATAAAACAACCTTGGCATACGCCGGCCACCACATTAACCACTGCCAGCCCGTTCCGGCGTTCGCGAAGGGTATTGTATTTACGTAATGTGTTCTCTTTAATCTGCTTCGCCTGCCTCTTGCGACCGTTATCTTTAGATTTTTTGCCCTTATTGATCTTCGCGATATTAGTACCTACTTTTTCCGTCTCCTCTGCAACCAGCTGTTTCTCACCTTTGAGAAGGTTTCGTTCTTCTCCTACCTGGGCGTCCAGCTTCTCGATCTCCTCCATGAGGCTGATAATTTTTTCCTCATTCTCTTTGACGCTTTTTTTGGCATCCTCTATTTCTTTGAGCAGGGCAGTCTGTTCGCGTCCGGTTTGTACCTGCATCATTTTAGACTGCCGCTCTCTGACATGATTCATTTTGTCCGACACTTCATCTTCGAGGATGCGCCTCTCCTTTACATGGGATGCCATTTTTTCCTGCAGCTCATTGATGGTATTTTCTCTCTCTGCAAGAGCTGAAATACGGTCATCAAGTCTGTTCTGCTCTGACTTGACTGCACTGTCTATCTGATCAATCTGCAAGTCAATGGCCTGGAGATCCACGAGTTGGGTTATATGTTCGTTCAAAGTTCTTCTCCTGTAGTTTTGTTTCCGTATTTTTTATCAACCAGAGAAAAAGGATGACGCTCTGTCTCTGATTGCCTGATTGCTATATTCCAGCCTTGACTACTACCTGCCCGGCGCAGCTTTCTGGCAAGAAGGCTGACCGATGGCTGTTCTGTGGCAAAATGGGTACCATCAATGATACAAAAGCTGTTTTCAACGGCCCAGATTGCTGTACTGTGTTTGATCTCAGAGGAAAGGTAAACATCTGCGCCACGGGCAAGGGCCTCTGTTGCCAGGTCAGAGCCACTGCCACCGCATACAGCGACGGTGGTTACTGTTTCAGGAATGTCTCCAGCTACCAGGACAGAGCGAAGATTGAGCACTTCCAGTATTTTTTTCATGAAAACGGTGTCGGCAACAGGGGTGCTGAAGTTGCCAATCCTGCCCAGTCCAGTCCCGACATCATATCTTTCATCGGCGGGGAGCAGGGGGGTGAGTCCTGTGAGTCCAAGTAAGGCACCAAGGATGTCACTGACCCCGTCAACTGCACTGTCGAGGTTGGTATGACAGCCAATGATGGCAATTTTATGTGCCAGTGCTTTTTCCAGCAGCCTACCGCTCGGGTGGGCGGTATTGATGGACGGGAGTGGCTGAAAGATAACGGGATGATGGGTGATGACAGTATTGGCTCCCAGTACCAGTGCCTCATCAATAAGCGAGTTGGTCGGGTCAAGTCCTATGAGGATGGATGTCACTTCCTGATCAGGATTCCCGATGAGAAGACCCACATTGTCCCATGGCTCCGCCAGACTGAAAGGAGCATCCAGGTTGAGACTGTTGACAATATCTTTAACGTGTGGAACCATACTGTTTCACTGAGTTTTCAGGTACTAAACAAAAAAAGGTACACCCCTCGGGGATGTACCTTTTAGTTCACCTTGCCTGATTTGGCACTTTGTGTCCAAAACAGATGCGAAAGTAAGGGGTGTCGTTCCTCCCCTTTTTTGTATGTAGAAGACTCTTTTTTTCAAGGATCCTGTTATCTGTTTTCGGCCGGACACTAGTGTGCAATGGTGGGCGCAGTAGGACTCGAACCTACGACCGATCGGTTATGAGCCGATGGCTCTAGCCAACTGAGCTATGCGCCCATTTTTAATAATAAACGTTTTATATAAAAATATTTGAGTGTAAATGTCAATTAAAAAACGCAGGAAAAATAGAAAACATTTTATTTTTCCTCAGTATGATAGGATGGCCACGACTTGGAATCGGTATTGCCAAAAAGGGAAGTATAGTTATTCTCTACCTGAAGTTTTACAGATAGTCATGAAACCGGGCTTAAAGAGATAATAAATTCGTAAGGAATTCTGCTAAATGTACAATAATTTACTCATTTTTCTGGTAGCGATCTTTCTTTTCAGTGTGGATAGTGTGCCGGATACACCGCTATTGCCCGGCTGGCAGGGAGGATTGCTTTTTCTTTTCCTGCTCGTGGGATTTGGTTGGCTTGCTGGGAAATTATTCAAGAGATCCGGGGCAACTGAGGCAGGTGGATATTTCCAAACCGAAAAGCAGTTATCCGTATGTAGTCTCTGCTTTTTTGCGGCGACGCTCTATCTCTGTGATTTGAAATATTATCTTTCACAGTTCTCTATAGGAAACAGTATGCCTGGCCTGGTAAATGTTGCCGGGCTTCTGGTTTTTGTTCTTTACCTGAGCCTTATGTGGCGGGCGGGAAGGAAAAACTATCAAAATATCTTTAGACGAGAATATTCAACCACCAGTTTTATCGTTTCGAATCTGAAGGCAAATTTACCCATTGTTCTGCCCTGGATCGCTCTTTCTCTTCTCTACGATCTGATTGGTCTGCTGCCATTTCCAGGGGTACAGCAGCTTTTTTCTTCAGAATGGGGGGATCTGTTTATATTTATGATTTTTCTTCTCTTTGTTCTTCTCTTTTTCCCGCCGCTTGTGCGCAGGTTATGGGGATGCAGGAAGCTGCCTGAAGGATCACTGAAAAGTCATCTCGATGGTTTTTGTGCACGGCTGGGGTTCAAGACAGACTATTATCTATGGCCGCTCTTTGAGGGGAGGGTCTTGACTGCCGGGGTTATTGGGATCGTTCCGGGGCTGCGATACATCCTCATAACTCCTGCACTAATAGAGACCCTTACCCTTGATGAGCTTGATGCCGTTATGGCTCATGAAATAGGTCATGTGAAGAAACGTCATCTCCTTCTCTATGTTTTTCTTATCGCAGGGTTCAGCATCCTCGCCGGTATGGTTGCAGAGCCCTTTGTTTATCTGATGCTTTCGTTTGATTTTTTAAACAAGATCATAATTGAGCAGGAGATGGTGCTGGGCAATATTCTTACAGTTTTCGGTGCTGTATCTCTGCTCATCTTTATGGTTGTCTATTTCAGATATCTCTTTGGATATTTTATTCGTAACTTTGAACGACAGGCGGATCTCTACACCTTGTCTGTAATGGGTGACAGTCGGGCATTGGTTTCAGCCTTTGAAAAAATTGCAGTTCTAAGCGGAAATATCAGGGATCAACCGAACTGGCACCATTTCAGCATTGCTGAACGTATCGACTGCCTGGAACAGGGGGAAGATGAACCAGAGCGCGTTGAGCGCCATAACAAAAAGGTACGGTATAGTCTTCTGGCCTATCTTGTGATGATTATTGCCACTGTTTTTCTTGTCGGACAGATTCCAACTGAAAGGCTGGAGAAACAGTACCAGGAAAATTTTGCCGAAGCAGTCCTTCTGCAAAAGGCTAAACAAGAGCCTGACCGGGCCCTCTGGCAGCGCATGATCGGGGATCTAATGCTGACCAAGAAAATGAGCAGAAAAGCTTTTGAGGCCTATGAAAAGGCCTACTCCATGGATCCGGCAAACCCTGAAATTATGAATAACCTTGCCTGGCTGCTTCTGACCAGTGAAGATCTCTCCCTGAGGGATCCATTAAAAGCTCTGACCCTGGCAAGAGGAGCTGCAACCCTGCAGCCCAAAGGATATATTTTTGATACCCTGGCCACGGCCTATTGGGCCAACAATTTAATTGATGAGGCGGTTCGAGCTGAGAAACTTGCCATGCAGGCAGATGTCAGTCAGAGACGTTTTTATCAGGCACAGATTGTAAAGTTTACCACTGAATCTTATCTGGAGGCAGAGCAGGTTCAAAACACCGGCCAAGATGAAACGAAGAAATAAAGGAAGAGACAGGATATGCCAAAACTGGGCGCACATGAATCGGTGAGCGGAGGCTTGCATCTCGCTTTTGAGAGGATCCAACGGGTGGGGGGAGATGCTCTGCAGATCTTTACCCGCAACCAACGCCAATGGACACCGGCAGAACTGAAAGAAGAGGAGGTTCAACTCTATAGAGAAGCCCATGAAAAGAGTGGCTCGATGCCGGTTGCCTCCCACGGCTCCTATCTGGTTAATTTTGCCACCGCAAAAGAGGAGTTGCTTAAAAAATCTACCCGGGCATTTGTTCTTGAACTGCAGCGGTGTCAACAACTTAAAATACCCTATGTGGTACTGCATCCGGGCTCCCATGGGGGTGACGGTATTGAGGCAGGACTGAACCGATTTGTTGCAGGACTTGATCATGCAATTAAACAGAGCGAAACTGAGGTGGAGGTCTTGATTGAGACTACGGCAGGACAGGGAACGGGGCTTGGCGCCGGCTTTGAAGAGCTGGCATACATCCTGCAGAATTCACAACATTCCAGCCGATTAGGGGTTTGTGTAGATACCTGCCATATCTTTGCTGCCGGTTATGATATACGATCTGCTGAGAGCTATAATGCAACAATTTCAGAACTGGATCATCAGGTTGGGTTGCGAAGGGTGAAGTTTTTCCACTTAAATGATTCAAAAAAAGAGTTGGGCAGTCGTGTGGACAGACACGAGCATATTGGTAAAGGTGCTATCGGCCTGGCCGGTTTTAAAAACCTGCTCAACGATCCCCGTTTTGCCGATCTACCAATGACCCTTGAAACGCCGAAAAGCGACGATCTTGAGGAAGACAGGCAGAATCTTAAGACTCTGCGGTCTTTAATGGAGCTAGCTAAGAGGTGATAAGATGCTGAATTTTCTTGCAAGAAATGGTGGAAAGGTGGAAAATACGATGGGATCTGTTTTTACGACGCCATCTAAAACTTCCGATAAGCGTAGACATCGAGTGACCTTTTTACGAGTCCATCATAGGTTGATTATATATGAAACTACTTAATAGTGAGGCCTTACTTGATATCCTTGTAAGGCAGAAGGTTTTGACAGCCAAGCAACGGCAGTTTGTCACCCTGGAGAAAGGAAAGCAGCGTCAGAAGCTTGTGCGACTTGCTGCCAGGGAGGGGAATGTCGATAAGAACTACCCTGACCTGGTTGAAATCATAACCGCCTTTAATTTCGAGATTCCAGAAAATGATGGACGGATACTCGATGAAGAAATTATCATGCGAGCGGTTGCAAAAGAGAAGAAGCTTCCTTTTAAAAAACTTGATCCTCTTGAATTGGATATGGATGTCGCCACTAAGACAATCCCTCGAAATTTTGCCATAAGGCAGCTTGTTCTGCCGTTTAATATGACGGATGGTACTCTCGAGGTTGTGGTGTATCATCCTGATTGTCAGGCAGTATTGGCGGATATTGAGCAGGCAAATCAGGTTAAGGTGAAGCCATATATAGCCACAAAATCTGATATTAAAAAGATTATCTCAGAGTTTTTTGGATTTCAAAAATCGATAAGTGCCGCCGAAGATCAGTTTGGTGTTGCACATGGGGTTGGATCGATTGATATCGGTAATCTGGAGAGATATGTAAAGATCTCTTCAGCCAAGGAGATCACCTCCTCCGATCAGCATATTAAGACTGCTGTAAACCATATTTTTCACTACGCTCTGGATCAGCGGGCGAGCGATATCCATATTGAACCAAAACGGAATATTTGTGTGGTGCGGTTCCGGATTGATGGTGCACTTCATACAATCTACAACCTGCCAAAGGCCGTGCATTCAGCGATAACCTCAAGGATCAAATTCCTTTCCCGCCTCGATATTGCAGAAAAAAGACGGCCACAGGACGGCAGAATAAAGATCGGCAGTAAAGGTGGCAAAGATGTGGAAATACGGGTTTCAACAGTTCCTGTTGCCTTTGGTGAAAAGGTGGTGATGCGTATTCTCGATTCGGATATGCTCTTTCAAAAGATTGAAAATCTTGGCTTTTCGAAAAGGGACACAGGAGTGTATAACTCTTTCATTCATGCTCCCCATGGAATCATTCTGGTAACAGGGCCGACGGGAAGCGGCAAATCGACAACCCTCTACTCGACTCTGAAAGAGATCGCTACATCGGAGACGAATATTGTGACGGTGGAAGATCCTGTTGAAATGGTGCACGAGGAGTTTAACCAAATTGCCGTACAGCCTCTTATTGATGTGACATTTTCCACGATTCTGAGAAATATCCTGCGGCAGGATCCTGATATTATCATGATTGGTGAGATCCGTGACCATGAGACTGCCAGCCATGCAGTACAGGCGGCAATGACCGGTCACCTGGTGTTTTCTACCCTGCATACCAACGATGCCGTCTCTTCCATTGCCCGATTGAAGGATCTTGGGTTGCAGCCATTTATGATTGCTTCAACTCTGCTCGGCTGTATGGCTCAGCGACTGGTAAGGAAAATCTGCCCGGATTGTACTGAGGAATTTGATATGAAGAGGGAGGAACTGCAGAAAATGGGTTTTCCTGTGGTTGAATCAGGCACTATTACCCTCAAACGAGGTAAGGGTTGTGTGGAATGCCGGGGTACGGGATATAAAGGGAGATGTGGTGTTTTTGAAATATTTCCTCTTTCGTCCCAGATAAAAACAATGATTGGTGACGATGCTCATACTCTTGAAATGAGTCAGGTTGCAATTCGTGAAGGAATGACTACTTTACGCGAAGACGCATGGAAAAAGGTCAGGGAAGGTATAACGACCTATGAAGAGGCCTTGCGGGTGACTTCAACTTAGTC
>JAUVON010000009.1 GCA_030599175.1 Desulfobulbaceae bacterium
ACATTAATATGTAACAAAAAAATGGAGGGAAGGCAAAAACATTTGAGAATAGATTTCTGAAAGTGGGAATAGTCGTATGTGGTTCAGAGAAGAGGAGAAACGAGCAGTGAAAGATTTTCTTTAAATTTTTCAATCACACCTCGTTGAGCAAAACTCGTAATATCCAACTCTTCTGATTGCTTCAGGTAATCGAACTGGACTTCCAGAAGGTCGCCGGTGAACTCTCTGCAGTAGATGAAAAGTGTTGCCTCAAAATTAAGCCAGAAACTTCTCATATCAAGATTGACTGAACCCAGAAGAGAGAAGTCCCGATCGACGGTAACTGTCTTTGAGTGCAGGAGACCACCTTTGAAGAGGAAAAATTTTACCCCGGCTTCGGATAAATCCTCATAACGGGCACGACTGGCATATTTTACCATGATGGAATCATTTTTTTCCGGCACAATGATTTTTACATCCACTCCTCTCTGGCCTGCGGCTTTGAGGGCTGCAAGCAACGGTTCATCAGGAATGAAGTATGGAGTCGTCATGATAAGTTCATGGCGTGCTGCATAAATGGTTGTAAGGAGAAGGCTGTGAATTGCCTCAGGCGCAAGGCCTGGACCGGACGGCACGATCTGAACGGCTGATTTGCCTGTTACAGGGCGCGGGTGAATATCACCTATGCGCCTGATTTGCTGAATATCTTCCAGCAGTGAACTGGATTGAAACTGGTCAATATCTGTTTCCAGAAACCAGTCATTGATAAAAGTTCCGCCAAGAATTTCCACAACAGGGCCATCAGCTTTGACCATTACGTCGATCCAGTTGCCAACCCCGGCGTCCGCCTTGAACATATCAGGATCAACCATGTTTTGGCTGCCGGTATAGGCAGTTTTACCATCGATCACTACGATTTTTCGGTGATTACGGATATCTATCCTGGAGAAAAGGAGTCTGATAATACCTGCCGGCAGCGATTCCTCTATTTTTACACCACCACTTTTCATGGCGGCAGCAGTTTTGCTTTTAAGAAAACTCCTGCTACCTATGGAATCCAGTAGAATCCGGCATACTACACCCCGGGAAGCTGCCTGGATCAATGCTTCAGCAATTTTGTCGACTCTGCCGCCTTCTTCCCAGATGTAGAACTGGAGATGACAGGTTGATTGTGACGTTTCGATATCTTTCAGGATGGATGCGAGGATTTCTTCAGGGTGATCGATGAGTTGCAACTGGTTGCCGGCCATCGCCGGTATTCCGACAAGGGTTTCAGCCTGACGGTGAAGCGGTTCACATTCCGGGTTGAGTCCACTCCACGAGACAGGTGCTCTTTCCCTCAGGGTTTTCAGCCAGTGCTGGTAACGGCTGCTGGACATCCTGGCCCGCTTAACGCGTCTTTCAGATATTCGATTTTCACCAAAGAGCAGATAAAAGAAACCACCAATAAAAGGGATCAGAAGGATGACAATGAGCCACGCAAGTGATACGCCGTAGGGGCGCTTACGCATGATCACTCGTAATGAGAGACCAATGCGAATGAAGAGATCTGCAAGGAGGATAACTGTGGAGAACAATGAGTAACTCCAGTGCAGGGCTGTGGCTTCCATATTTTCAGTAAGTTTGTTTTATCTCTTTTTTGTGCATTGTATAATAGGCCAAATTCGTAAAAAGTCTATTTAAATCCACAAATGGCTAAGTCCGATAAGCGTAGACTTCGAGAAGTTTGATATGCAGGTAAGCGTAGACTCCGAGGCGTAGGTTTTTGACAGGTACTTGGTCATACATGTGGAATGCCAAGTGTCTGTCAAAAACTTACAACGCAGGAGATCGGACTTTTTACGACGCCATTAATAGAATGAAACCATATCTTGGTGGAGAATACCATAAAATCTCCATTTAATAGTAGCGTAATCAGCCGGATAAGTGGTAGATAAACCCTATGAATAAGGGGTGAAGATAATAAAGAAGAATACAGGTACAGCGAAATACAGAGCGGTGTAACTGATGCGGAATTATTTGAAAACATTATTTATCGGGAACTGAATGAACATCAAAGGATTTTCATATTCAGCAGTTGCAGCATCCATGAAATACGATAATAAACTTGACCTGGGGCTTATATACAGCGATGAACCGTGTGTTACAGCAGGGGTTTTTACGACTAACCAGGTAAAAGCCGCACCTGTATTGATTGATATTGAAAGGTTAAAAGAAGGACGGGCACAGGCTGTTCTGGTAAACAGCGGCTGTGCCAATGCCTGCACCGGTCCAGAGGGGAAAGAGAGTAGTCTGATAACCAGCAGGATGGTCTCCGATGCCCTTGGTATCCCTGATGAAATGGTTCAACTCTCTTCAACCGGTGTGATTGGGGAACCACTCAACCTGGACGCTTTTGAGAACAATATGGCTGCTCTGGTAGATGGGTTGGCCGCCGATAACTTTGGCAAAGTTGCCGAAGCGATAATGACCACCGACACCGTCTCCAAGACAGCATTCAGCAGTGTTTCTATCGGTGGCAAAGAGGTGAAATTAATGGGTATGGCAAAAGGTGCCGGTATGATTATGCCTAATATGGCAACCATGCTGTCCTTTGTTCTGACAGATGCCCAGATCAGTTTTCCCGAGCTTCATAAATCTCTTCTGTTCGGCGTAGAGAGAACATTTAATCGAATAACTATTGATGGTGATACGAGTACCAATGATATGGTTCTCGCAATGGCCAACGGTACAGCTGATAACCCCTGGATTGACGGTGATGCTCCGGAAGACCGGCTGGTTTTTCAGGATGCCCTTGAAAATGTTCTGAAGGATCTTGCCCTGCAGATAGTAGCCGATGGTGAAGGTGCGACAAAAACTATTACCATACGGGTATGCGGGGCTAAAGAGGATTATGAGGCAGAACAGATTGCAAGAACTATTGCTACTTCAAGCCTTGTCAAGACAGCTTTTTTTGGTGAAGATGCCAATTGGGGACGGATCATGGCGGCAATGGGCCGCTCCGGAGTTCGGTTTTATCAGGACCGTGTTGATATCGCCTTTGGTGATGTTATGATTGTTAAAAACGGTTTGTTTCTTGGTAAGGAGGCTGAAGAAGCTGCGACAAAAATTCTCAAGAAAAAACAATTCAGCATTAGTATAGATCTTAAAGAAGGTGCCGGCTGTGAAGAGGTTTACACATGTGATTTTTCACTGGATTATGTGAAAATTAACGCTGACTATAGATCCTGATCTTGTCTTGTGAACTCAACCAACAAGAGAATCAATCTCATAAAAAATCTTAAATGAAACAACTCTATCTTATAAGACACGCCAAATCCAGCTGGTCTCAGCCTGATCTGACTGATTTTGACAGACCCCTGAATAAACGTGGAAAGAAAAATGCACCATTTATGGCCGGGAGGCTTTCTGCCCGCGGCATATTTCCCCAGCGCATTGTTTCAAGCCCTGCCAGGCGTGCGAAAAAAACAGCCATCCATATAGCCGAAGGAACAGGTTTTAAAAAAGAAGATATTACCTACGATAAGGGGTTGTATCTAGCAGAACTATCGCAGTTTCTCAATATTATTGAATATCATCTCAGCGATGTCGACATTCTGTTTGCGGTCGGTCATAATTCCACAATTACTGAACTGGCTGAGTATCTTACCGGCGATCAATTTTTCAATGTACCTACTTGTGGAGTGGTAGGTATAGAATATAGGGGGAAAAATGGTTTTAAAAAAGTGCCTGGTGCCGGCTCCCTGCTCATTTTCGATTTTCCCAAAAAAATAGTCCCCTGATTTCAACGTTAACTCTTTTTTACTATAACAATTTCTATTTAAGGTAGGTAGTACCTGTAACTCAACAGATAAATTGTGCCCTCTGTGCTTAAGTTTTTTTATTGTTGGATTTGCTTGATTTAGGAACGCTGGAAGGATGCAAAGGCAGAGTTAAACAGTAACTGATAAAGGATCTGGATTGTAATGATGGAGTTTTCACTTTTTGGAAAAAAAATGACCTGTCAAGCGGGGATACTCTCGCTTATGGATGATTTGGGGGATGTCCACACCGCTAAAGGGGAGGGCATGATCATGATGGGAGGTGGAAACCCCGGTTATGTTCCTGAATTTCAAAAGATTATGCGTGCAAGATTGAAAGAAATATGTGACGACACTCTCCTCTTTCAGCGATTGGCCGGCACCTATGCCCCTGCGCGGGGGGATCACGAATTTGTTGAAGGGCTGGTTGCGCTGTTGAGAAAGGACCCGGGATGGGATGTTGGACCTGAAAATATCTGTTTGACCAATGGCAGTCAAACAGCTTTTTTTCTTCTTTTTAATATGTTTAGCGGTGCTTTTTCCAATGGCAGGACGAAGAAGATATGTTTGCCTCTGGTACCTGAATATATCGGTTACGCTGATCTTGGACTGACGGATGATTGTTGTGTGTCCATCAAGCCTGAAATTGAGTTCCTCGATGGGGGCATGTTCAAATACCATATTGATTTTGGTCAGTTAGTTATCGGAGAAGATGTGGGTGCTATCTGCGTTTCCAGGCCGACCAATCCCACCGGAAATGTTGTGACGGACCACGAACTTGAAAAGCTTTCCTGGCTGGCCAAAGAGAAAAATATTCCTCTCATTATTGACAGTGCCTACGGCCTGCCGTTTCCGGGTATGATCTATACTGAGGCCCGGCCTGTCTGGGATGATAATAGTATTGTCTGTCTTTCACTGTCGAAACTTGGCTTGCCGGGGATTAGAACGGGGATTGTAGTTGCTGGAGAGGAGATTATAAAGGCTCTTGGTGGTATGAATGCAATCATGTCACTTTCCCCGACAAGTGTTGGTGGCGTCCTTACCGAGCAACTTGTCAGCAGTGGTGAGATAACTACGGTGAGCCGTGAACTTATTCAGCCTTTCTACCTTGCTAAAAGGAAAAAAGCTGTTGCCGCTGTGAGGGAAGCGTTTGGTGATATTCCCTGTAAAATCCATAAACCTGAGGGAGCGATGTTTCTCTGGCTCTGGTTTGAAAATCTGCCGATTACCAGCCTTGAGCTATATGGACGGTTGAAGAACAGGGGTGTACTGGTTGTTTCCGGCCACTATTTTTTCCCGGGTCTGGATGGAGACTGGAAACACAGGGATGAATGTCTGAGGGTAACCTATTCTCAACATGATGAGGATGTTTATCGCGGCATAGGGATCATCGCTGAAGAAGTTGGCAAAGCTTATGCTCAGGCAGGTTGAAAACACAGAATTGGAGAAGACTTTTGAGTAAGAAATTGTTGTTTCCGGCCCTCCTGCTTTTATTCTTCATATTTGCTGTCTCCGTGCAAAGTCAGGGGAAGTGCATAAAGGGTGACTGTCGAAATGGTAAAGGTGTGTATGTGGCCGACGACGGCAGGCGGTATGAAGGGGAATTCAAGGATGGGGCCATTCATGGACAGGGCACTCTTGTTCAGCCTGACGGGACGATATATTCGGGGCAATTTCGGGATGGCAGGTTTCATGGAAAGGGAAAGTTGCATCGTCCTGATGGAAGAAGATATAAGGGTGAATTTTTTAAAAATGTTATCCATGGCAAAGGAACGATGGAATGGAGTGATGGTACTCTGTATGTAGGTGAATTCAGCCATGGTCTGTTCCATGGTGATGGCGTTCTTATTTCTCCGGACGGACGGGAATATAAGGGTGAATTTCGCAATAATATCATCGATGGCAGGGGGAAATTAAACTATGCCGACGGGAGCTGGTTTGATGGTATGTTTCATAACGGCAAACCAGCTGGTGAGGGAACGAGAAAGTATCTCGACGGCAGTAGTTATTCCGGAGAATTCCGTGATAAAGACAGACATGGTTATGGTCTTTTTGAAGCCCATGACGGTGAAAAGTACCAGGGTATGTTTGTTGACGACAAATACGATGGAGAGGGCACACTCTGGTACAGTGACGGCAGAAAGTATAGTGGTGAATTTGAAAACAATCTCAGCCATGGGCAGGGGACATTTGAATATGTAGATGGCTCCAGGTATCAAGGTGGTTTTACTGATGGTATGCCCCAGGGGGAAGGCACCCATGAACTCCCGGACGGGAGTGTCTATCAAGGTGAGTACGATAAGGGGAAAAGAAGTGGCATCGGAGATCTTCTTTTTGCTGACGGATCCAGGTATAAAGGCGAGTTCCTTAATAATAAAATGCATGGCCAGGGCACCATTTTATACAGTGACGGTAAGTCGTTTACCGGTCAATTTATTAATGGTCGGCCACAAACGTCTGTTGCGAAGCAGGTGGATGAACAGCAGGGAGTCCTGGAAAAAGATATTGATTTGAGCTCGACGACTGAGGAAAAAAAAGATCAGGTGACAGAGCCGTCCGAAATTGCACTGGAAACAGTTAAATATCCCATACGGAACGGAATTGTGACAGATGGAGCCGGAGGACCACCCCTTACGGGAAATGCACATATCGTCTTCCCAGACGGCAGGGAGTACCAGGGCCGGTTTCTGGATGGAATAATGCACGGTACTGGAATGCTTGATCTGCCAAATGGTGATAGTTATAAAGGAGTTATGCAGAAGGGTAAGATTCACGGCTATGGTACATATCACCACAAGGATGGCAGGGAGTACAAAGGCGATTTTATTGGTGGTAAAAAACATGGGAATGGTATTTTTACCTACCCGGATTCGACACGATATGCCGGCGAATTTGAAGAGGATCTTTTTTCCGGCAGAGGGGAATATTATTTTGCCGACGGCAGCCATTATAAGGGTGACTTTGCCAATGGCAGTTTTAACGGTACTGGAGAGCTTGTCTATTCTGACGGCAGTTTCTACAGAGGACAGTTTCGCGATGATCTTCCCCATGGTGAGGGAGTTTTGACTTCCAGTGATGGCAGTCGTTTCGAAGGGGAGTTTAAATTTGGACAGAGAGATGGCAAGGGAATATTCACCAGGGATGATGGTCGCGTTTTTGAAGGAATGTTTCGAAACGATAAAATGGTAAAATAGTGTTGGGCTAAGTGATATTACTCTATTTTCTCTCAGACCCATGAAATGAATTTCACAACGAAGCATGAAAGTAATGTAACCGGGATTCAGAGGAGTGTCGCCAAACGTCCTCGCAGGCTGTGGATTGTTGTGTCGACACTCCTCCGAATCCCTCCCTGTCAGGTGAGCGAACATGACTTTCATATAAAGACTCAAACCAAGGCGGAATACCATGCGCTGGAGTTATAAAACAGTACACTTTGCATTAAAAAAGGAAGGTTTGCTGGGCAGCGCCTTTCTTGACGAATCAGAGGTTGAACTATCGCTTAACGAATATGGGCGGGCCGGTTGGGAGCTGGTTACCATATTAGAAACCATGGATGGCATCATTGCTGTGTTTAAACAGCCCCTTTTCAGCGATTCATCTCCGCTCTTTCAGATCGATTCGGAAAAAGACAATGACTTTACCGAAGAGAATGGGGAAGAGGCAATTGTGGAGAAAAGGACAGAAATACCTGTTCTTGATGAATTTGAGGTTGTGGAAGTTGATCCCGAAGAAGAAGAGAGGGAGGACCGGGAATCTTCATATTCTGAGAAAGATGTCGGAGCAATTCGTATTGAGTAGTACTTCAAATGGCAGCCTGATCTGCAAGAGGTTCAGATGAGCGAAGCAAGAGATGCTGTAGCGGGCAGAGAGCTCGAATTTGTAAAAAGTTCAAGTTACTCCCTCGGCGTTGAAATTGAGTTTCAGACCCTTGACAAAAACACATATGATCTTGCTCCGTTTGCGCCGATCCTTCTTGAAAATGCACCCAGGCTCCTGCAGCCTCGACTTTCCCCTGAATTTATTCAATCTATTCTTGAGATCCAGACAGGCATCTGCTTTTCGCTCAGAGATGTGGAAAATGATCTGATGCAGACTGTAAGTCTGGCGGAAGAACTGGCGGAAGAGAATAACTCCATACTTTTTGCCGCCAGCCTCCATCCCTTTGCAAAGTATCGTGAACAGCTTTTGACAACAGATGCACGGTATGAAGCCATTATGCAGGAATTGCAGATGGTAGGACGGAGATTTATCACCCAGGGACTGCATGTACATGTAGGGATGCCGGATGGAGAGGCAGCTGTACGGGTCTGCAACCATATCCAGGCATATCTTCCCATCCTTCTCGCCCTTACAGCTTCATCCCCTTTTTCCCAGGGAGAGGATACCGGGTTGATGTCCTACAGAACTAAACTTTTTGAAGCATTGCCGCTGGCCGGGATATACACTCATATTGAAAACTGGCATCAGTTTAAGGAGGAGGTTCACCTGTTGCAGTCGGTCGGTGTAATTAACTCTATCCGAGATCTCTGGTGGGATGCAAGACCGCACCCTGATTTTGGTACATTGGAAATTCGGATATGTGATCTGCCGGTACGGTTTACCGATATTCTTGGTATTACAGCGATGATCCAGGCTCTTGTGGCAACACTTGTTGAGCAGACAAAGGCAGTTCCACCTTTAAATCAGCATATCATTAAATCAAATAAATGGCAGGCCGCCAGGTACGGATTGGAGGGAACCTACTTCGACCCTTCCGGCATGCTGTTTCAGAAGAGAGTATCACTGCGCGAAGCTGCAATTAAACTGTTGGGAAGAATTGATCCCATGGCACAGCGACTTGGGGCGGAGCGCTATATGGGTAATATTCAAAGAGTTCTGGCTGATGGCACCGGTGCTGATTTACTGCGATGCTGCTATGGGACATCGAAAAGTCTGAAAAGCGTAGTTCAATCTTTATGGGGAGAGTTCTGGTTGTGAGTATGTATGATAGATCTATTGTAGCATCGGGACATTCTCTGGTGAGCAGGGCAGCAGGTACTGTTCTTGAACAGGGGGGCAATGCCTTTGACGCAGTTGTTGCAGCAGGATTTGCTGCTGCGGTGGCGGAGCCGGCGCTTACCAGCCTGGGTGGTGGCGGGCTGATGCTTGGCCATAGTGAAGATCGTGGAGAAAATATATTTTTTGATTTTTTTGTAGATACTCCCGGTAGATGCTCAAAAAGTAAAGCAGGGGAAGCGGATTTTTTCCCGGTAACGGTTGATTTTTCCGGGTCGACCCAGGTTTTTAATATTGGTCTCGGCTCCGTCGCTGTTCCCGGTGTTCTTAAAGGATTGCTGCATATTCATAAACAACTTGGTCGGATGGGATTACGGGATGTGATCACCCCAGCAAGGGAGTTGGCTCTTGGTCATGTATTGAATAACCAGCAGGCTCATTTTCTCCACCTGCTTTATCCAATTATGACGCTTACGGAGAGAGGCCGACGTTTATATGAATCTGGTGGACGATATATTGAAGAGGGTGATACACTTATCAATACGCAGACTGTAGATTTTTTTGATCAACTTTGTCTTGAAGGGGATGAGAGCTTCTACCGCGGCGAGATAGCCTCCAAAATTGATAGTGAGATGGAAAATGGTGGCGGGCTGTTAACTGCGGAGGATCTTTCAGCCTTTCAAGTATTGGAAAAGGCTCCGCTTTCCATTCCATTCAGAGATTATCAGTTTCTAACCTCCCCCGATCCCTCAATGGGTGGAACCCTTATTGGACTGGCACTTTTTTTATCGGGTAGTGAAAAAATACCTGACTATAAATGGGGGTCTGGGGAGTATCTTGTAAAGTCGGTGGCCCTCATGAAGGAGGTTGAAAGGCTGCGGTCGGCTGGAATCACATCACCTTCAGCTCTGCAGACGCTTCTGGCGGACGGGAAAGCGGTGGCAGCGGCTAAGAAAAATATGCGACTTTTCAGCAGGGGAACAACCCATATAAGCGTTGCTGATTCCTGGGGAAATTGTGCCAGTATGACCTGCTCAAATGGTGAAGGTTCCGGTTACTTTGCTCCAGGAACCGGGATTATGCTGAATAACATGATGGGAGAAGACGATCTTCACCCCGGCGGCTTTCATTCAGGAGAACCGGGGGAAAGAGTATATTCAATGATGTCTCCTTCACTTCTGTTACTGGATGACCAGGTGAGGCTGGTAATCGGCAGTGGGGGTTCAAAGAGGATTCGTACAGCAATATCCCAGGTGCTGAGCCAGGTCGTTGATTTTAATCGACCCCTGCAGGATGCTGTTGATGCGCCAAGACTCTATCTTGATGAAGATTGCCTGCAGCTTGAACCCGGGTTCAGTGATGCAGCCGTAAAAAGTGTAAAAAATGTTATCCCTGTCAATCTCTGGGACCAGCAGAATGTCTATTTTGGTGGTGTTCATGCTGTTATTCCAGGTGTTGAAGGCGCGGGAGATAACCGCCGCGGTGGTTCTGTAGTTATAGTTTCCAAATAATGGAATAAAGTACTGTTGTGAGTTCTCTCTAAATTAAGGCACCCTTTACTGCAAATCAGACGGATTTCATCCGGAGGAAGAATGGTTACTCTGCGGCGTGTTGATAAAAAGAGATTTAAAGAACTCACATACCCCCACCTTGAATTTCTCTACAATGTGGCCCTGAAATACAGTGGCAACAAATATGATGCTGAGGATCTGGTTCAGGAGACTATGGTCACAGCCTATTCAAAATTCCAGCAACTGCGTGATGATAAGAGCTGCAGGGCATGGCTTTTCACAATTCTTCGAAATCACTTTCTAAAAGAGAGAAAGCAATTGTTGAGACGGCCGTACCTCGACGATGGCAGCAGTTATCTTGACTATATAAGGGATGAGAAGAGTTCCGGGTTTGTCGATCGAATAGTTGAGAAAGATGCGAATAAAAAATTGCACCGGGTACTGGCAAAAATATCTGAAAAATTCAAGTCACCTCTTATCCTCTACTATATGGAAGAGATGACGTACCAGGAGATAGCTGAATATCTCGATATACCTATAGGAACGGTTATGTCACGTCTTGCACGGGGAAAGCGTTACCTGAAAAAAGGGCTGTTGCAGCCATCTTCCAGGAAAATCAATAAAGGGAAGATTGTTCAGATGATGGGTTTGGTAATGCAGCTCTGAGGAGAAATTATACTATGGATTGTGCAACTTTTAGCTCCTGGCTGGAAAACCGGGACACATATGATCTTTCTGAAGCGGACAGGGCAATGAAGCACGCTGTGCAGTGTGCAAAGTGTAAGGATCTCCTGCAAAAAGATGAAGAGCTTGATCGGTTTGTGGCAAAGATGTTTCAGTATGAAATGATGGATAAACGAATGTACGGTAAAATCGATCGGAGTCTGGGAGAATCCGGCAGGAAACGGGGAATAAAGGGGGGGCTTGCTGCGGCGGTTGCAATGGTGGCAGTTGTTGCTCTTTTCTTTGCTTTTACCCCTTCTCCCGGCAGCTTTTCTTCTATGGATGAATTTGGCAGGTATATCGTACAGGAGCATCAAAATCATGGCCGGATCACACCACTCTTTGAAAAAATTGATAATGTAGAGGGGTGGGGACGGGATAATCTGCATAAATCTTTTAAGGTAAACACATTACCTGCGGGGAATTTAAAAATTGTAGGAGGTCGGATCTGTACTATCAAGGACTGTGAGTTTGCACATCTTCTTTACCAGGATGGCAAGGAGATCTATTCACTTTTTGTAGTTTCGGAGGGTGAGATCGGGTTTAATCTTGAACCCGGTCGTATGTACTCTCTTACTGTTGCCGGTGTTGAACTCCATGTCTGGCAGAAACAGAAAATGGTATATGCTTTGACAAGTTGACTCATTTTCTGTCATTCAGTACTTTACGTCTGAACTCCTGTCATAAAAAACAAAAAAAGCTTAAACCACAGAGGACACAGAGAGCACAGAGAAGGCAAAAAGAAATTCGAGAATATGGTTTTTAGGTTGCGGGCATTGCCGGCGTTGGACAAGGAGTGGGGAAAGGGAGCGGAACCGCTATCCCAACTGGAAAAACATGCCGATCTGGTATATAGCTATTGCGCCCAGAAAGGCAAAAAACGTGTTAAATCCTATGGAAAAGAAAGCCCATTTCCATGATGACTCTTTGGCGATACAGATGACTGTTATAAAGCACGGTGCATAGAACATAATAAAAACGAGTACTGCAACAGCTACGACACGGTTCCAGTTTTCATCATTTTTCAGTCTCTCACCCAGAGATCCGGATTCTTCGGTATCAATTTCACCCATAGAATACGCTGTCCCTAATGTGGAAACAATAACTTCTTTGGCCGCAAATCCGCCTATAAGAGCAATGTTGGTACGCCAGTCAAACCCGGCGTACATGGAAACCGGTTCCATTGTGCCGCCAATCCTTCCGGCAAATGAATTTCGAAGCACTGTTTCTGCTTCCAGATTGTTGATTTCGTTAAGTTGTGTGATGAGGCTGCTTGCTTCGTCTGATAAATCTTTGTCTGGCAGGGTCAGCTCTTTGATTGTTTCAGGAGGAAATAAGGAAATGGTTTTTTGACGTTGCTGCTGGAAGGCAGTTAGCTCTTCGTCACTTAAACCCGGGAAGGTCATGAGTGCCCAGAGCAGTATGGAAATACCGAGGATTACGGTCCCTGCCTTTTTGATATACTGGTACGTTCTCTCCCAGGTATGAATGAGAAGGCCTCTGATTGTCGGAAAACGATAAGGGGGTAGTTCCATGACAAAAGGGGTAGGGGCGCCCCGCAGAACTGTTGTGCGTAGAAGCTTTGCCGCCAGTAGTGCCACTATCCAGGAAAGCATTGTGAAGAGAAACATGTAAAGAGCTTTGCTTTCAGCGAAAAAAGCGCCTATCAGTAATGCCAGAACAGGAAGTTTTGCACCGCAGTTCATAAAGGGGACTGTCAGCAGTGTGGCCATCCTTTCCTTGGGGGAACGCAGTGTTCGTGTTGCCATGACCCCCGGAACAGCACATCCGCCGGCGATACCGCCGGAGACGACAAAGGGCATAACTGATGAGCCATGCAGACCGAAAAATCTGAAAATCCGATCCATCATGAAAGCTACTCTTGCCAGATAGCCGGAATCTTCCAGAATGGCGATACCAAAAAACATGAGCATAATCAGAGGAACAAAGCCTAGTATGCCGCCAACACCGTCGATGATGCCTGAAATTATCATCGACTTTAACAGCCCGTCGGGCAGAGTATTTTCAACAATCCCTCCCAGCCAGCCAAAGAATGATTCAAGCCAGGTAATCGGCAACTCGCTCCAGCTGAAGGTAAACTGGTAGAGACCAAAGATGATCAGAAGCATAATTACTGGCCCAACTAATCGGTTGGTCAGAACTTTATCTATTTTATCGGAAGTGTAGAGTCGATCTGTGTCGAATTGATGGGTTTCAACACCCTGCCTGATGATGGATTTTATGTAGCCATAACGCTGGTCGGCGATGATCGCTTCTGGGTAAACATCCAAAGTTTTTCTGGTATGATCAGCCAGTTTATCGACAATTGCTTCCAGTTGCTTCGCGATACCTGGGTCGCTTTGCTGCCCTTTTTTTAGAATTTGCTCATCATTCTCCAGATATTTGATAGCCGTGTACCTCGCTGGATAGGTATCGGTCATAAGATTGTTTTTTGAAATCAGGGAGATGAGTTCAGGTAAAGCGGAGTCAAGATCTTTACCATAGGAAATATCCAGAGTCGTGTCTCCATTGTTTGAAGTAGATGCAGTGTGAATTGCAGCTTCAAGGAGATCCTCTTTGCCAAAACCGGATCGTGCAATAATTGGAATTACCGGAACTCCAAGCAGCTGCTCCAGTTTTGCCACTTTAATTTCAATGCCGCGGTCTTTGGCTACATCGATCATATTAAGGGCAATAACCAGGGGTACTCCAAGCTCAAGAAATTGACATGTGAGGTAGAGGTTTCTCTCAAGGTTGGAACTATCGACGATATCAATGACAACATCCGGTTTTTCGTTGACCAGGTAATCACGGGCGACGAGTTCTTCCTCCGAATAGGCCGTCATTGAATAGGTTCCGGGAAGATCGGTAATAGTGATCTTTCGCTTTTTATGCAGAAGACAACCTTCCTTGTGGTCTACGGTAATGCCGGGATAGTTTCCAACATGTTGCCTGGCACCGGTAAATTGATTAAAGAGGGTGGTTTTTCCGGCATTCGGGTTACCGGCGAGAGCGATTTTCAGTTGCATTGGCAATGGGTTTGATGTGTCAAGATTGGGGGAATACCGGGAATAGAGAATCTACTGACTGTTATCGACCAGGACATGAATGTGTTCAGCTTCGTTGTTCCGAAGTGTGAGTATACTGTTAAGAACGCGGATTGCCACAGGATCTTTGAGTGGTGCACGACCACATACTGAAATCTCGGTGCCGGGTGTTAAACCCATCTCGCGGAGACGTCTGCCCAACACACCATCTACACTGACTGCTGTGATAGTACCGCTTTGATTTTTTTTCATATTTCGTAACACTACAGTTTGCATTGGCTTAAGCTTTGTTGTCGTTAACTGTTTTGCTATCACACGTTGAAACAGAACTGCACGATGAACAACCATCAGTACAGCATGGTATTTCATTGCCAAGTGCTACACTTCTCCACTGTCTGTAGAATCTGCGACCGATGAAAAAGGCACAGCAGGCAACAATTAATGCGATGATAATTTTTTCTAGCATAAGTCTTTGAGATTAAATGGATTAGGCGACCCTAATTTTTCAGGCAAAATAAAAGGACACTGTGACGTGCCCTGATCAATTTAGTGCCTTACTCCATAAAAGCTGTAATAAAAAACAAGAAAATCTAAAGTGCTATTTGACTCAAGTGGTTAATATCTGCACCAAGGCACTTATCCAGCGAGACTGAAAGTTTTCCGACTAGTCGGGTTACAGACTTGTTACCAAGATATTTTCCGAGATAGCCGGATCGAGACTGATTGTTCCGCCATGTACTTTCAGTAAACACTGGCTATCTTTCTCAGCGCAGATAATATCAGCTTCAACCCCGGGATAAAGGCCCATAGATGCCATTCTGGCACATATTTTCCTGTCTCCGTTGACCTTGCACACCTTTACTCTTCCCTTGCAGTCTTTCAGGGACGCGGGTGCCCCTCTGAGGGCACAACGGTTTCTGCCGAAACAATTTCTTACCTTGTCAGCAAAACAGCCATTGTTCTTTTTTCCTCGTTGTCTGCGCATATTCCTTTCCTCTGTTTTAGTCTTAGATAAGACAAACAAAGGATTGAGTCAATATCTTTTTAAAGAAACGATAAACTTTTTAGGGATAACTAACCATTGTCGCCTTCAACATCCAAGTAGCCAAAACATGGGGAAGGATTTATTTTTTCTTCGCCCAGGAGTCCCGCAAGGTGACTGTTCTGTTAAAGACAGGCTTGTTTTTTTGCGAATCGGCGGAGTCGACACAAAAGTATCCCTGGCGTTCAAACTGGACACAGTCTCCCGACAGCAACTCTGTTAATCCCGGCTCTGCCATCGCGCTGGTCAGAGTGACCATGGATTCAGGGTTAAGCTGGTCGGTAAAATGTGTCTCCTTATCACCTTCAGGGTTTTCCACCTTAAACAGACGATCATACAACCGTACGGTAACCGGTACAGCTTTTTCTGCAGAGACCCAGTGTATAGTGCCTTTCACCTTACGTCCATCGGGTGCTGAACCACCTCTGGTTTCTGGGTCATATGTACAATGAATTTCTTCTACTTCTCCTGTTTCTTCATCAATTTTATGGGAAACATACTGGATGAGGTAGCCGTATCGCAGGCGTACCTCTCTACCGGGACCCAGGCGATGGAATTTCCGTGGTGGATTTTCCATAAAATCTGCCCGCTCAATATACAGTTCCCTGGTGAATGGTATTTTACGGGTGCCCATATCAGGGTTTTGCGGATGGTTTTTCGCCTCCATTTCATCAAGCTGTTCTTCAGGATAATTGTCGAGGATAACCTTCACCGGATCGAGAACGCACATTTTTCTTGCTGCATTGGTGTTCAAGTCATCCCTGATGCTGTTCTCCAGAACGGTCATGTCAATCCAACTGTCCTTTTTTCCAACACCTATGGTCTCAATGAAATTTCGGATAGATGCCGGAGTGTATCCACGCCTGCGAAGGCCGGATAGGGTGACCATGCGGGGGTCGTCCCACCCGTCGACATAGCAGCCTTCCACCAGCTGCATAATCTTTCTTTTGCTCATCACAGTGTATGTGAGGTTGAGTCGGGCAAATTCGATCTGCCTGGGATGGCAGGGGGTGTCAAGAGTGTCAAGTATCCAGTCATAAAGCGGGCGGTGATCCTCAAACTCGAGAGTGCAGAGAGAATGAGTGATATTCTCAAGCATATCGGAGAGACAGTGGGTGTAGTCATACATAGGATAAATCTGCCATGTATCTCCTGTACGGTGATGAGCAGTTTTGAGTATTCTGTAGATGACCGGATCTCTCATATTCAGATTGGGAGAAGCCATATCGATCTTCGCCCTGAGTACATGACTGCCTTCCTCAAAGTCGCCGTTCTTCATGCGTGCAACCAGATCAAGGTTTTCTGCAATAGATTGATTGCGATAGGGGCTGTCTTTCCCCGGTTCCGTCAGGGTACCGCGGTATTCTCTCATCTGATCCGGGGAGAGCCGGCAGACATACGCCTTATCTTTTTTTATGAGGGCGATAGCAAATTCATAGAGCTGAGGGAAATAGTCGGAAGCAAAAAAGGGTTGATCCCCCCAGTCATATCCAAGCCACGTTACGTCACTTTTAATGGATTCAACGTATGTTGTTTCCTCTTTACTGGGATTGGTATCATCGAATCTCAGGTTGCAGACACCATTATTTTCTTCTTTTATACCGAAATTAAGGCAGATAGATTTTGCATGACCTATATGGAGGAAGCCGTTGGGTTCAGGTGGAAAACGGGTGGTGATGTTATGGTGTTTTCCGCTCTTCAGGTCTTCTGCTATAATCTGACGGATGAAATCCAGAGGTTTGTTTTCTTTTTCTGCTTTTTTTTCCATTGATTTCTATGTTTTCCTTATTGATAAGTGTCTCTTACTACGATGCCATTTTATTCGGGGTAGAGCTTCGCTACATCCCGCAGTCTGCTCACTACCCGCTCCTGGCCGATTGAGACCAGAATATCAAACATAGAGGGGCCGGCAAGCTGCCCGGTTACGACGGTGCGCATCCCATTGATAAGTATGCCGGGTTTGATTTCCAGCTCATCCGCATATTCTCGGACTACACGTTCTGTTTCTTCCAGATTGAATTGCTCGAGTTGTTCATATCTGTCGGCAAGGACAGGCAGCCATCCAATTAATCCCTCATGTTTAAGCACATTTTTTTTCAGTGGCTTCTCTTCAACTTTAAAATCATCGGCAAAATAAGCCCTCCCCAGGGTGGCAAAGTCCGTTAGGGTATGAAATCGATTCCTTATCAGTTCCAAAGTGTTGAGGTACCATTCTTTTTTATCGTTATCGTATGCTTTGTCCCAGAGATTTTCATCTTCCAGCTCAGCTCTGACCATCTCGCCAAGTTCGCTTATCTCCATTGTCCGCAGGTAATGCTCATTGATAGAGATTGCCTTCGGGTCAGTGAAAAATTTGGGATCGTTTTTTCTATAGTTGAAAATGGAGCTCGATTTATTAATCCGTTCCAGTGAAAACTTCTCTATCAGCTCTTTTTTTGAGAAAATTTCTTTATCATCGCCATCCGACCAGCCGAGAAGGGCAAGGAAGTTGTTAAGCGCCCAGGGGATGAAACCATGATCCCGGTAAAATTGAACTGAGACAATTTCACCATGGCTTCTTTTTGAAATTTTTGCCTTCTTGGTGTCGAGGGTCAGAGGCATATGGGCAAAAACCGGCAGTGGTGCCTGAAGAGCTTCATAGAGAAGCACCTGTTTAATGCTGTTTGTCATATGATCCTGTCCACGAATAATATGACTGATTTTATCGCGGATATCATCAACTACATTGCAGAGAAGGTAGAGAGGCTTGCCATTTGAGCGGACAATAACAAAGTCGTCAATCTCTTTATAGTCAGATTCGATGCGGCCCAGGATTTTATCATCATAGCCAATGACTCCCGTTCTCTCAGGTACTTTGAAGCGAATTACATAAGGGATTCCAGCCTTTTCTTTATCTGCAATTTCAGTTGCCGAAAGATTTCTACAGGTACGATCATACCCAAGGGGTTTTTTGGCCGCCAGGGCAGCTTCACGTTTACTGTCAAGTTCTTCTTTTGTGCAAAAACATTTATAGGCGAGTTCTTCGTTCAGCAGTTTCTGAGCCGCTGCAATATGTTCTTCACTGAAGTCGGTTTGAAAGTAAGGGCCTTCATCAAAATCGATGCCGAGCCATTCGAGACCGTCAAGGATACCTTGGATTGACTCCTGGTTGGAGCGGTCAGTATCCGTATCCTCTATGCGAAGAATGAGTTTGCCTCCGGTCTGTTTTGCATAAAGCCAATTATATAGTGCTGTACGTGCACCACCGATATGCAAATAACCTGTGGGGCTGGGTGGAAAGCGTAGTCGTGTTTCAGTCATAATTATTCCTCGATCAGCCTTCCTGGCTGAGAATTTGAAGTGGAAGTTCTCTTATGGATAATTTTCGTGCTAACCCCAATGAAATACTTACACAACGATGATACCACTTTGCTGTTATGAAAGTACGACTCTCTCTCCTCTCCTGGTGCATATGAATTTCATATTAGTACCTTACTCCTGGACTTCTGTCATAAAAAACAAGAGATAAGCTTAGACTTCGAGAACCTAAACCACAGAGATCACAGAGAACACAGAGGAGAGAAAAATAAATGCTTTTTCTCTGTGCTCTCTGTGAACTCTGTGGTGAGATAATGTACTTTTTCGGTTGCGAGTGTTGCCCACTTTAATTGTACTGGCTGTTATATATCTGCTTCTCAAGGAATCTTCAAGAGCTTATAGCCGGAATCTGAGGAGGGAGAGAGCAGGCAACAGAAAATAATTACGGAATGAGTAACTTTGATGGAGAGGCAATTCGTTTTTTGTTGTTCTCCATAGATGAAGCTTGTATAGTTTTCCAGTCAATATCCGCTCGTCGGGATTATAAATTAAGGCTGTAACCAAAGGCTGCAGGCCGGATCGAAGAATTGATTACCAGGGAAGAGAGATGAAAGTATTGATTAGTGACAATTTATCGCAGGCTGGAGTTGATGTCCTTGAAAAAGCTGGACTTGAAGTTGATGTCAATACCGGTCTGTCTTCAGATGAATTAAAAGAAATCATAGGGAATTACGAAGGGTTGGTAATTCGCAGTGCAACCCAGGTTACCGCCGACCTGTTGGAGGCGGCACATAAACTTGAAGTTGTCGGCCGTGCCGGTATTGGCCTGGATAATGTCGATATCCTGGCTGCAAGTCAGAAGGGTATAGTGGTGATGAATGCTCCCGATGGGAATGCTACTACCGCAGCCGAGCACGCCATTGCTATGATGATGGCTTTATCCCGCAATATACCCCGAGCCTGCCAGACTATGAAGGAAGGAAGGTGGGAAAAGAAAAAATTTATGGGAAGAGAAGTTACCGGAAAAACCTTTGGTGTGGTCGGAATAGGGCGCATCGGTGGTATTGCTGCCAGCCGGGCTCAAGGTTTGAAAATGAAAACAATCGCCTATGATCCGCATATGCCTAAAGAAATGGCCGAAAAGATCGGTGTGGAGCTGGTCACTTTGGAGGAATTGGCTCAGCGGTCAGATTATATCTCAGTACATGTCCCCCTTACCACAGAAACCAAAAATCTCGTTTCCACTCAATTTTTCGAGGATATGAAAAGTGACGGTATGTTTATTGATTGTGCCAGAGGTGGAGTATGTGATGAAGCAGCACTTTTTGAGGCGTTGTCGGATAACAAAATAGGTGGAGCGGCTCTTGATGTTTTTGGAACCGAACCTACTACACTGGACAATTGCCCACTCCTCGGTCTGGACAACTTTATCTGTACACCCCATCTGGGAGCATCAACGAGTGAAGCCCAGGAAAGTGTGGCTCTGATAATTGCTGAACAGCTATCAGACTACTTGTTGAAGGGTGCTGTGACCAATGCGGTCAATGTTCCCTCGGTGAGCGATGATGTACTTGCTCAAGTGGGGCCGTATCTAACCCTTGGGGAAATGCTTGGTTCGTTCCATATGCAGATTGCAAGGGGCGGTGTGGAAGAAGTGAATATTGAATACAGCGGAGAGCTTGCGGAACTGAATACCAGTCCTATCACTGTGGCATTCTTAAAAGGGCTTTTTACGCCTATCTTAAAAGATGCAGTAAATTTTGTTAATGCACCAATTATTGCAAAAGACAGAGGGATAAGGGTTGTCGAGTCTAAGAGTGATCAGGCAGATGATTTTATCAATACCCTTTCTGTGAAAGTGACCACCAGCGAGGGCGAAGATGTGCTGGTAGGGACAGTTTTTGGACACAACGAGCCTCGCCTGGTTCGTATAAATGATTTTCGGCTGGAGGCGTTGCCTTCAGGTTCCATGCTGCTGGTCTATAATAAGGATGTTCCGGGGGTAATCGGCGCTCTCGGTACGACTCTTGGTAATGCGGGGGTAAATATTTCCAGAATGACCGTCGGACGTGAAGAGGAAAGCAACCAGAATGTTATCCTTTTGAGTACCGATGAATTGACTTCAAAGGAGTTGCTTGAAAAGGTATTAAGTCTAAAAAATGTTGCCGGTGCACAGATCCTGGATCTTCCAGGCCTGTAGATTATGTAGAAAAGATGAGAGGGGGAAAAAGAGACATGAGTGATGGGGAAACAAAACTGGACAATGGTTGTGGCTGTGAAGAAGGGCAGGTTCCTAATATGGAAGGCAAATGTGTCATGCCTGAAGTGACATTCTCTGCCTTTGTCATGTCCTTGAATACATCTGTTCTGTATCATCTCGGTGAAATCGCCGACCCTGCATCCGGGCAAAAAACTAAAAATCTGGATGCGGCAAGACACGGTATTGATACTCTGGCAGTAATTCAAAATAAAACAAAGGGGAATTTAACAACGGACGAGGAGGAAATGTTAAAAAATATCCTCTACGATGTTAAGTTAAGGTTTGTTAAAGAAGTTAAAAAGTGATGGCGTCGTAAAAAGTCTTCATCCGGAGTCTCGCAGGCTTGCTTACCTGGTTCGTTGTTACAATTTTTCTATCATTACGACGTACCGTATGTACGCCGAAATAATAGAAAAATTGCACGCCTCCAATATGAAGCTTTTTACTTAGCCATTTC